>JAEWNM010000252.1 GCA_023392755.1 Bacillota bacterium | reverse complement strand
TCCAGGGATTCATTCTCGCGGATACGTACCTCGGACACTGTTATCCCTCCCCTCGCTCATCTCGCCTAAACCTTACGCCGGCTCGACGGACGGATGGCGACCGTGCAACCATTATATCGCTTTCCTGTATAGCAGTCAACCGTCTTTTCGCAAGGCAGCAGCATGTTTGCGTAAAAATGATGGTTTTGTTATTTGTCAAGCCATATTCTCCTTAAGAAGACGGCCGCCCAGCACGTGAAAGTGCAGATGGGGAATGGACTGACAGCCGTCATGGCCGCAATTGGTGACGACGCGGAACCCGCTCCTGTCAATCCCCATGCGTTTGGCGGCTTCGCCGCAGGCCCGCATCAGGGCGGCCAATTCTTCATCGGCAAGCCCCGACCCCTTCAGCACATCATCCACATGCACCTTGGATATCACCAGCACATGCACGGGCGCCTGAGGATGGATGTCCTGGATGGCGAATGCGTGTTCATCCTCATACACTTTTTGGGAAGGAATTTCCCCCTTGACAATCTTGCAAAACAGGCAGCTATCCATGGTTGCATCTCCTTCTTCCATTCAATAGACGCGGACAAGCCGTAAAATCATGCAGGGTTGCCAAATGTTTCTGCAGCGGCACCGGCCATTCCTTCCTCATATGCCTCTGTCAGCAAAACGGTAACGATTTGGCCCGGCGCTCCGCCCGCAACCTTCACATGCACATATTGGGGGGTATATCCCTGCATCCGCCCGTCGGGAAGATGCTCTTCCAGCAGCACGGGCTGAACGGTATGGAGCAGGCTTTTGTGGTAATCGGCGGCCAACTCTTCCCCAAGGGCAATCAAATACCTGGTCCTCTGCTCCTTAATCGGGCGGGGCAGCTGGCCCGGCATATGGGCTGCCGGTGTACCGGCCCGCTGGGAATAGGGGAATACGTGCATCCTGGAAAAGCCGATACGCCGGCAGGCAGAAACGGTCTCCTGAAATTCCTCCTCCGTTTCCCCGGGGAAGCCGGTCAATATGTCTGTGGTAAAGGATGCGTTTGGGAACGCTTCCCTGAGCCTTGATACCGCCGCTTCATATTGCGCGGCGCTGTAGCCGCGTGCCATGCGGCGAAGAACGCTGTCGCTGCCCGATTGCAGCGACAGGTGAAATTGCGGGCAGACCTTGTCCATCTTCTTTAGTGCATCCACAAAGGCGGGGGAGGCGATGGTAGGCTCCAGCGAGCCCAGGCGAATGCGCAGGATGCCCTTCACCTCCTGTACGGCGCATATGGCGTCCAGCAGGGTGATGCCGTGGTGAAAATCCTTGCCATAGCTGGCCAGGTGGATGCCGGTGAGCACCAGCTCCACAAAGCCGGCCTCGGCAAGGCGCGCGGCCTCCCGGCCGATTTCATCCAGCGGGCGGGAGCGCACCGGGCCGCGGACGCTGGGTATGATGCAATAGGTGCATTTGCGCCCGCAGCCCTCCTGGATTTTCAGTACCGCCCGGGTGTGGCCCTCCTGGGCGCGGATGGACAAAGGCTCGTATGGCACGGAGGATAATGAGTCCACCGCCACGGTCTGGCAGTTGTGCGCCACGGCCTCTTCCAGCAGCGTCACGACCTCCGCCCGGCGCTGTGTGCCCAGAATCAGGCGCGCACCGGTGGAGGCAAGCTCCTCGCCCATGCGCTGGGCCAGGCAGCCGGCCAGAACGACCTCCGCGTTGGGGTTTTGCCGCTGCACGCGGCGGAGCATTTGCAGGCTTTTTTTGTCGCCCACACCTGTCACGGTGCAGGTGTTGATCACGTACACATCCGCCTTTTCCTCAAAAGGCACGACTTCATACCCGGCCTCCAGAAATTTCTCCAGCATGGCCTGGGTATCATATTGATTCACTTTGCAGCCCAGGGTGTAAAACGCAACGGTTTGCAATGCATCACATCATTTCCAAAGGGTAAGGAGAATAGGTTATAGCCGTTTTCTCAGATTGAAGACAAAAGACAGTCAAATATCCGGGGGTGCATGGAAGGAACGGAACCTTTCCCATTGCAATCGTTCCGCCTGGCCTTGCCAGGCGCGCGGGTCGCTTGCGGGGCAAGCTTTCCTTACATTTTCGTCGGCCATGCGTGAAACGGATAGGCGAAAAGGACAACTCAAAAATGACAGCGCCCTTTTACTAAAAGTCATTCCATATCGTCCCATAATGCCAAAAGGGCCACCGAAGCGGCCAGCCCGGCGGTTTCCGTGCGCAATATGCGCCGGCCCAGTGTCATGGGCTTGGCACCGACGGCTTTGAGCCTTTCGATTTCCTCCGGTGCAATGCCACCCTCCGGGCCAATGACAATGGCGATATCCCGCACATGGGCAAACTGAACGTGGACTTGTTTGGGGCCGAATCCCTCCGCCTCCTCCCATGGGACCAAAACCAGCTCATGGCTTTTGAGCCTCTCCAGGGCTTTGACAAAAGGCAGGGGATTGCAGACGGCCGGCACGGCGGCCCGCCCGGATTGCTTGGCGGCTTCCCGGGCAATGCGCTGCCACCGTTCCTGCTTTTTTTGCGCATCCTTGCCGGCAATCTCGCTAACGCAGCGGGCAAGCGCGACGGGAACAACTTCCATCACGCCGGCCTCCGTGCATTTTTGCACGATCCATTCCAGCTTGTCCGCCTTGGGCAGGCCCTGGAACAGGGTAATATGCAGGCGGGCTTCGGGTGACGGCAGCATTTGCGTGATATCACAGCGCACCCCTTCGCCGCCCAAATCTGCAATAACGGCT
>JAEWNM010000213.1 GCA_023392755.1 Bacillota bacterium | reverse complement strand
TCCATCGGCCAGGTGGTGCCCCATGAAGTAGCCGGCATGGCCAACTACAGCAAAAACATATTTGTGGGTGTCGGCGGGCGGCAGATGATCAACAAAACCCACATGCTGGGGGCCGTATGCGGCGCGGAAGCTGCGCTTGGCAACGACCATGCGCCGGTCCGGCAGGTCTTTGATTACGCGCAGGAGCGCTTTTTAAGCAATCTGCCCCTTGTCTACATCCTCACCGTTGTCAGCAAAACCGGGGAGGAACCAAACCTTAATGGGCTGTATATCGGCGACCGGCGGGATGCCTTCGAGCAGGCGGTATCCTTATCCCGGGAGATGAACATCAATTATGTGGAACGTCCAGCCGGAAAGGTAGTGGCGTATCTGGAGCCCGAGGAATACCGCTCTACCTGGGTGGGCAACAAAGCCATCTACCGCACGCGTATGATCGTGGCCGACGGCGGTGAGTTGGTCGTACTGGCGCCGGGGGTGCGCACCTTCGGCGAAAACGCGGAGGTGGACCGGGCGATACGCGCCCACGGCTACACCGGCACGCGGCACATTCTCAATCTGTACAGGCAAGGCGCTTTTGAGAACCTGCTGATGGTGTCGGCCCATTTGATCCACGGCTCCTCGGACGGCCGCTTCAGCATTACCTACGCCACCGATCCGGCATTATTGTCCAGGGATGAAGTGGAGGGTGTGGGTTTCCGGTATATGGATGTACGGGAGGCCATGCTCCGCTATGATCCCCGCACGCTTAAAAACGGCTGGAACACCATGCCGGACGGCGAGGAAATCTATTACGTGGATGCGCCCGGTCTGGGGTTGTGGAAGTGCGGCAAGTAAAAGCGGCCGCCTTTCAAAATCTTTTTTATCCATGCCCCAGGGCCGCAAAAGAGCGGCGCTGAATACGCGCATACGCGCCTGCGCATACTGCCTATGCGAAGGGAGCGCGGGCAGTATGAACGGAAACGCGGAGCTTTTGAATTTCATCCATCAAAACGCGCAGATGGGCGTTATCACCATCGGCCAGCTGATAACCATCATAGAGGATGACGAATTTGCGGCGCATCTATCCGCCCAGTTGGAGGAATACCGCAGCATATTCCATGAAGCCAGGGAACTGCTGAACAAAAACGGATACGCTGAAAAGGGGATCAGCACCTGTTCCAAGCTCAAGACATATATCTCCATCCGCATGCAGACAGCGAAGGATAAAACGACTTCTCATGTGGCTGAAATGCTGATTCTCGGCAGCAATATGGGCATTGTGGATGCCATCAAAAATCTGAAGCAATATGAAGATGCCGAGGAGGACATCCGCACCCTGATGAAGAGGCTGCTGACGTTTGAAGAAGGCAACGTACAACAGCTCAAACATTTCCTCTAGCCGGCACCTTATCCAATAATAATCGGCTTGCATGCATGTCACTAAGAAGCGGTCAACCGCTTCTCAGACCATCAAAAAACCCAGGGAGGTATCGGAGGGCCGAAGCCCTCTGATGCTATATCGCAAACCAGCGACAAGTGCGGTGGTTTGCGTAGGAATTTTGTAAAAATTCCTTCCTTGCCCGAGCAAACGGTCGCAAAATGGCAACGCCATTTTGCAGTGTAGCGAGGGAAAAGCTCAACAAAGTGGCGACAGCCACTTTGTTGACACACTAAGAAGCGGTCAACCGCTTCTTTTTAATACAAAGAAGTGTATAATGAAAAAAAGCCGCACATACTTTTTCCGGCCCGCAACCGTATATACAGATGAAAGGCCTTTCGAAGCAGATCACAGGGGAGGATACCATGGTAGACGGAGCATTGTTCCTGCGCGAGACAGAGGAGAAGCTTACCAGGCTGTACCAGGTGGCTTACAGTATCCTCCGTACCCGTCAGGATGCCGAAGACGCCGTACAGCAGGCGCTGCTCAAGGCATGGGCGGCCCGCGATCGTGCAAAGCCGGATACTTTTGGCCCGTGGCTTGTGCGCATCGTGGTCAATGAAAGCCGCAATATACAGCGCTACCGTATGCGCGTCATGCCATTTACGGCAGTCGCGGCGGAAGCCGAAGCGTTCACTCCGCCGGACCCGGACCTATGGGGCGCGGTACAGGCGCTGCCGGAGGGCATACGCCTCCCCTTTTCCCTGAAATATGTCGCACAGTTTACCGAGCGGGAGGTGGCGCAGGTAATGCACCTGCCGGTCTCCACAGTCAAAAACCGGCTGGCAAAGGCCCGGAAGGTCCTCCGGGCCGCCCTGACCGAATGGGAGGTGTCCTTTGAATGAATCACAAGCATATTGATGCCAAGACATTTGCCGTCAACCTGCCTCCTCCCTCCCCGAAATTTTCCGCGGATACCATGGCGCGTTTGCGCGCCATAGCCGCGAAGGAGGAGAAAAAACCAATGAAACGCAAGGCATTTGCAACCGTTCTGATCGCAGCTATCCTGCTGGTTCTGCTGGCCGCCACGGCTCTGGCGGCCTACACCCTCACCCGTTCTCCCCAGGCGACCGCTGTTTCTGTGGCGCGCAAGGCACTCTTCGCAAACTACGGCCTTACTTCGGAAACAATAGGCCTCTTCTACACCAAATCAGAGCAGCAAGGCAATACATGGAATGTTACATTCGTTGCCGACGGATTCTATCCGCCGCTGCTGGGCGACTATACGGTCACCCTTGCACCGGGAAAAGACCCGGAAACCCATTGGACCCACGACGATGTTGACCCGGCACTCTGGCAGAATGGCAGCCTGGATGCCCCCGTCTGGGGACAGACACAAATGCTCAAGGCACTTATGAACAGTGAGGCCGCGGCGGCTGTCCAAAAACGAATGGACTGGTCAAAAGTTTCTCCCGCCGCCGTTGTTCAGCAAACACCGATTCCGCTCAAGGAGGGCGAATACCGCTGGAATGGACAAATTATCCGCAAAGCGGCGCCCGGTCCCGACGATATCCCGCAGGACAAGGCACTTGAACTGGCACAGCAGGCACTCATGGAGGATACGCCCCTTACAAAGGAAGTGCTTGATACCGCCGATGTCATGGCGGAGTTCTATGAACGCGATACCGGCAACCCTATCTGGCGCTTCCAAATCTACTTGGTGGATTGCGGCATTGAACAGGGCTGCGGTGTGATGATCGACGCACGCACCGGCGAAATTCTGCTTACCGCCGTCACCACCGGGGGTAATGGCTGAACCATATCCGGCCAAAAACAGATACGGCAAGCAGCAAAAGCATTTCATCCGCGCGCACATGCCTGTCCGTATAGCTGTAAAAGGCGTCGCCGCCATATCCGTTTTCGGGTATGGCGGCGATCATACTGCATATGCATGCTTCTTCTACCATTGCCCTTTTTGCGTTGTGCCGGTCGGAAAAACCAAATACAACGCATTGGCAGCAATTGAGTATCGTTTGAAAATGTTTGAAAATGGTCGCCCCGCAGCGGAAAATTGGATATTGACAAGGCACTTCTCCTATGATATCATACTCCATGCCGCCAAAAACATGGCAAAATTATTACCAATATGGTCTGTTGGCTCAGTTGGTAGAGCACATCGTTCACATCGATGGGGTCACTGGTTCGAGTCCAGTACAGACCACCAACCCGCCCCTTGGGCGGGTCTTTATTTTTCGTTTTCCCCACAATTCTAAGATATGGAAAGAAAGGCGGCATCCCCATGGCAAGGTTCATTCCTTATGAAAAACTTCCCAAGAAAAAGCAGCATGAGCTGGACCTAAAAAAACGCGGCTCATGGAACGGGGTTAATCCTGTTACCCGTAAACCGGAAGACTCAAAAGTGTATAATAGGCAGAAAGCGCAAAGCTGGAAGAAGGATAACAGCGATGCGCTTTTATTTTACATATACAACATGGACAAGCCCGATTATGTCATAGTATTGCAGGGCGCGCTGGCCGTATCTGCCATATATCTTGCTTTGTGTAACGTTCTCCTATGGCTTTAACTCTGGTATTCCATCCGAAGCTGTCTTATATAGCGTGAAGACAGCATAAAACACTGACTGCCTCTCAAAAGATGCCTGGCAGAAATTCTCTCCTGCCCAGCAGGAAATTAGAACCATTGTGCGTTTTATGTAAGGAGGTGTCCGCCATGAAGAAAGCCATCCCGCTTTTGCTTATAGTTCTGCTTATATCGGCGTTTGCGGCAACAGCCCATGCATGGGCGCCGGAGTTCTTTTACAAAAGCTTTGACGACATGCCGGAGGACGTCCGGGCAGCACTGCCGCAGGACATGGTGTTTGCCAGCGGGTTCAAGAGCGGCCTGGTCTACGCTGTCATGCAGGCGTCTGATCTTTCAAGGGTCGTATATGCTTTTGAAGAAGACGAATCCGGACGGCACCGCCTGCTGTTGGCAACACAGCCCATTCTTCCGGTGAACGGAGCCCCCGTAACAATCGGAGGCGGAGCGGATGTCCTGTACCTGATGACCAGCGAACTGCCGGGCGGAGTCTGGTGCGCGAGTTTCCAATACAAGGCGTTGTCAGGCAAGCAGTGGCAGCTGTCGGGGGTTCAGGGCTCGGACAATTACGCTGTAACGGAATGGGGAATAAGTGAATCGGGTGGTACCGACAGGCGCATGTACGGAACGGCGCTTTTCAATCAATGTTTGTATGACGGATTCCACGAAACATACGGTGCTTTTGATTTGAATATAATACCCGCGTCGTTTGATGAAGCCTGCTGTCAAATCGATACAGACAGTATTGTGATGGTGAAAAGTTACGCGCAGGCCGACCGCCTGAACATCAGAGCGAAACCGTCCAAGGATGCGGTGTCTCTGGGTAAGCTCTACAGCGGCGCGCCATTGTCGATCTCATCTGGTGACAAAAGGAACACGGACAAATGGACGCATGTATGGTTTGGGTACGCCGATGGGTATGCGATGACAGAGTATCTAGCCTTCGGCAGGGACATGCCTGACGTGCCGATCTATTTCCCCAATAAAACACTTACCGAAGCAGCGGAAACATCAGGCGCGCCGCTCTATGCGTGGCCGGATACCGGTTCAATGATCATGCGTACGTTCAAGCATGACTCCGAATACTGGATCATTGGGGATTACGGGGATGATTGGTATATCGTCTCATCCTCATTCTATAGCGGCCAAACCGGCTATATGGAGAAGAAGTGGTTCTGGGACGGAAACGGATAAACTTCATACGGCCTCAGCGTAGATCGATCCATATATATACACACAAACATTTTGGTATTCAATATGGTACATTGTCAAGTCAAGTGCAACAGCGTCTGGGGGATTTAGAGAAGAAGACCTCCGCGGGGGTTTTCCAGCCGAGACGCTTACGGGGTCGGTTATTGAGTAGACCAACAA
>JAEWNM010000158.1 GCA_023392755.1 Bacillota bacterium | reverse complement strand
ATGCGGGCCAGGGACTGTGCAAGAAACGTCTTACCGCAACCGGTGGGGCCCAGCATGAGGATATTGGATTTTTGAAGCTCCACATCGCCGCGCTTTTGAGGCGCATTGATGCGCTTGTAATGGTTGTATACCGCCACCGCCAGGGAGCGTTTGGCTTTTTCCTGCCCAACCACATATTCGTCCAGCACCTGCTTCATTTCCGTAGGCCGGGGAATCGCCGTAGAGGCCGGATCGCCGATCACTGCCAGATCATCGGCAATAATTTCCTGGCAAAGCAAAATGCACTCATTGCAGATGTACACATTGGGACCGGCTACCAGGCGGCGCACCTGCTCCTGGGTTTTGTTGCAAAAGCTGCACTTGTGCACCTTCTGCTGCATGCGGGGGGTGAAATCGTCTTTGGCCATTTTTTTACCTCTAAGCGCGGGCTGCCCGCGGCTGGTAGATCTCGTCGATGATACCGTAGCTCAATGCTTCCCCGGCGCTCATAAAGTAGTCCCGTTCCACGTCCTGGGCTACTCTCTCCTCAGGCTGGCCCGTCATCTCCGACATAAGCCGGATCATCTTTTTCTTGGTGGCCAAAAGCCATTCGGCCCGGATTACCACATCGGTGGTCTGTCCTTCTGCGCCGCCCAGGGGCTGATGGATCATGACCTCGCTGTTGGGCAGCGCAAGCCGCTTTCCCTTTTGCCCGGCCATGAGCAAAAACGCACCCATGGAAGCCGCCATGCCGATGCACACGGTGCGGACATGGGGCTTGATATAGTTCATGGTGTCATAAATGGCCATTCCGGCCGTTACCGAACCGCCCGGGCTGTTGATATACAGGGAAATATCGGCGTCGGGGTTTTCCATCTCCAGGAACAGGAGCTGGGCCACCACGACATTGGCCACGTCATCGTTTATGGGGCCGCCCAGGAACACAATGCGGTCCTTGAGCAGGCGGGAGTAGATGTCAAATGCCCGTTCGCCACGGTTGGATTGTTCAATGACCATTGGGATCAAACTCATGGTGCTTGCCTCCTTTTGGCAGCAAACCGCTGCCCCGGTAGTTTTGCCTTTTGCAAAAACGCTGCCTTCTGCCCTTCAAGATACGCAAATGCTTTCAGGCGAATGCGGCGCTCCTGTATCATATGACTGCCCGGCGGGAATTATGCCTGGTGAATAACGGGCCGCCCTTTGGGTAAATGATGCCAGGCATCTTCTCACCGAAAGCATCAGTGATGATGGTGCTCGTGGCCTTCATGATCGCCATGTTCTTCCTTTTCGAAGGTAGCGGTGGACTTCATCAGTTCGATAACCTTCATAATGGCGGCGTTGTCGCGCAGGTATTCCTTTTGCCGTTCAGTCAGCTTTTGGATATAAGCTTCCTTTTCCTGCCCGGCGCGCTTGGCCTGTTCGGCGATCTGCTGATCCACTTCCTCTTCGGTAGGTTCGATGCCCTCCGCCTTGCGGATAGCCTCAAGCACCAATTCCACCTTCGCCCTGCTCTCCGCCTCACTCTTGTACATATCGCGGAGCTGTTGGGCACTTTGGCCGGTGTATTTCAGGTAATCCTCCATCTTCAGGCCCTGGTAGGCCATGCGCAGCTGCATTTCGCGCACAATCTGATCCAGCTGATCCTCCACCATGGGCGGGGGAACATCCAGGGCGGCGTTGGCAACCGCCTTTTCGATGAGCGCGTTTTCCCTTTCCACATCCAGCGATTTTTGGGCTTCCTCAGTAAGCTTTGCGCGAATGTCGGCTTCATAAGCGGCAAAGGTGTCAAAATCGCTGACATCCATGGCGAATTCATCGTCCAGCTCAGGCAGCTCCTTCTTTTGGATGCCGTTCACCTTCACATGGAACACGGCGTCCTTCCCGGCCAGTTCCGCAGCATGATACTCCTCAGGGAACTTCACGGCCAGGTCTTTCTCCTCGCCGATGGCAATACCTGTCACTTGCTCCTCAAAGCCAGGTATAAACTGGCCTGAGCCGATCACCAGCGTCTGGCCCTGCGCGGTGCCGCCGGGGAAAGCAACGCCGTCCACGGTACCCGCATAATCAAGGTTTACGGTGTCGCCCTGCTCAACAGCCCGGTCTTCGATGTCCACCAGGCGTGATACGCGCTCACGGTCGCGCTCAATGCGTTCCTTGACCATTTCCTCCGTTACGGGGTGCTCATGGGTGGCAATGGTCAGGTTTTTGTATTCGCCCAGCGTCACTTCGGGGCGGACATACACCTCACAGGTAAATTGCAGCTCCTTGCCGGAGCCTATTTGATCGATGTCCACCTGGGGCTGGTCTACCGGCTGCAGGCTGTTTTCCTTTACCACCGTCTGATACGCATCGGGAAAAAGGCTGTCAAAGGCGTCATCATAGAATACGCCTTCGCCGTACATGCTCTCTATCAGCTTGCGAGGCGCTTTGCCTTTGCGAAAGCCGGGCACGTTGATACGGCCACGGTTTTTCAAAAAAGATTTCTGCATAGCCTCATCAAACGCCTCGGCGGGTATTTGAACAGATATTTTGACTTTGTTGCCGGTCAGCTTCTCGACGGTATGGTTCATGAAAAAACATCCTCCTGCCAATTCATGGGCACAGCATGGCCCTGCCCTCATGGAGGAGGGCATTGAGTAGTGTAGCAC
>JAEWNM010000125.1 GCA_023392755.1 Bacillota bacterium | reverse complement strand
AGGGGAAAAGCGAGGCGGAGGAGGCTGGCGAAACAAGCGATGGGGGCTCCGTAACCCCGACTCCGCCAGTGGCGGATTAAGGAGGGGTGAAGGAGGCTGACGAAACAAGCCGTGGGAGCGGTAGTGAACCACGGCGCCGATTGAGTCAGATGGGAGCAGCGAACCAGCGCGCCGATTGAGCCAGATGGACCACGACCCTCCGATACCTCCCAGAGTTTATTGATGGTCTGAAGCCCGCATCTATGCCGCGGGCTCAATACATAGCGCTAAGAAGGGCACAGCGTTTGGGCTACAGCGTTACGCCATCCTTGAATATGGCCAGGTCCCGCCTGTCCATCGCCTCGGCTTTGGCCTTTTTCTCTCCGGAGGCAATAGCCAAAACCAGGCGGAACAGCTCCCCGGTGAGTGTTTCCATGCTTTCGCCTTCCAGAAGCCGGCCCGCGTCAAAATCGATCCAATTGCATTTGCGCCGGGCCAGGCCGCTGTTGCTGGCGATTTTCACGGTGGGCACCGCACAGCCAAAGGGCGTGCCCCGGCCCGTGGTAAACAGAACCATGTGTGCGCCGGAAAACAGCAGCGCGTTGGAAGCCACCAGGTCGTTGCCGGGGCTTTGCAAAAGGCTCAGGCCTTTTTTCCGGATGGGCTCGCCGTAGGAAAGCACATCCTCCACCGGGGCGGTGCCGCCCTTTTGCACACAGCCAAGAGACTTGTCCGCCAGGGTGGTGATGCCGCCATCCTTGTTGCCCGGGGAGGGGTTTTCATCAATCGGCTCGTTATGGCGCATGAAGTAAGCCTTGAAATCATTGATGAGCGACACGGTCCTTTCAAAAACCTCGCGGCTGCGGCAGCGCTGCATAAGCAGCGTTTCCGCGCCGAACATCTCGGGCACCTCGGTCAAAATGGCGCTGCCGCCCTGGGCGATAAGCCTGTCGGAAATGCAGCCCACCAGCGGGTTGGCGCTGATGCCGGAAAAGCCGTCGGAGCCGCCGCACTTTAAGCCCAGCACAAGCTCGGAAGCGGGAATCTCCTCCCGCACGCAGGCGGCAGCGCGGCCGCAAAGCTCCATGAGCAGCGCATGCCCGGCCGCCATCTCGTCCTCCACATCCTGTGTGACAAGAAACTTCACGCGGTCTTCCTCATAAGGCCCCAGTATCTTTTTCAGTTCCTCAATGCGGTTGTTTTCACAGCCCAGGCCCAATACCAGCACGCCGGCGGCGTTGGGATGGCGGATGAGGCCGCACAGCGCCTTTTGGGTATAGAGCAGATCACCCCCCAGCTGGGAGCAGCCGTAGGGATGGCTGTAGGCCACCACCGCCTCCAGGCCACCCCGCACAAGGTGCTGCGCTTCCTGCTCCATCTGCTTGGCAATGGCGTTGACGCAGCCCACGGTGGGTATGATCCACACTTCATTGCGGATGCCCGCCCGGCCGTCCCGGCGCTTATACCCCCGGAAGGTTTGGGCACGAAGCGGCAAAAGTTCGGCAAATTGAGGCTGATACCGGTAATCCAGCAGGGAGTTTACGTCGGAGCGCACGTTGTGGGTATGCACATGGCTTCCGGTCTGAATACGCTCCGATGCGATGCCGATGGTAAAGCCGTATTTCACAACCTTATCGCCTGATGCGATATCGCTGAGCGCAAACTTGTGCCCGGCGGGAATATCCATACAAAGGATGACCAGGGTATCGCCGATGCAAACGTGCGTGCCTTTTTTAAGGGCTTCCACCGCCACGGCCACATTGTCGCCGGGGTGTATTTTCATAAAACTTTGCATGGGCTCACTCCTCAAACAGGCGGTTCATGGCGGCCCGCGGCGAAAGGGTACGGATGGCCCAAAGGTGATCCGCCACCGCCTCTGCAAAGCCCGGTATCAGGGTAAGGTCGCGCCCCCAGAAGGAAGCATTGGCGGCGGCAAGCCGCGCGTACTCCGCCGCGGGCTTTGCGCTGTGTTCGGCGAAGAACATGAGGGCAGGCAGGTCATCCGAAACGGGATATTCGCCGCCGCCGGGCCTTGCGCCCTCATGGGAGCCATCCGGCTTAAGCCGGATGGTATAAAAGGCCAAAAGCGCCGCGAAGGAAAAAGTCAGGCACTTGGGCAGCCTGCCTGTCATTTCGCAATAGTCCAAAAGGGAAGGCAGGATGCGGGATTTCCATTTGGATACGGAGTTGAGCGCGATGGACAGGAGCGCGTGGCGGATAAAGGGGTTTTCAAACCGTTCGAACACGCTGTCGGCAAAGGCCTTCACATCCTCCCGCGGGAGGGGCACGGTGGGCGAAATCTCGCCGTACACCGCCGTTTCCATAAACCTGCGGATATCGGGGTCGGCCATGCATTCCCCCACGATATCCATGCCGGCAAGGTACGCGCCAAGAACCGTGGCGGTATGCGCCCCGTTTAACAGGCGCACCTTCCGCTCCCTGTAAGGCCGCTGGTCCTTTGTGAATACCACGGGCAGCCCGGCCGATGCAAGGGGCAGGCGGGCTGAAATATCCACAGGGCTTTCGATGACCCACAGGGCAAAAGGCTCGCAGACGGACAGCAGTCTGTCCTCATAGCCCAGCTCCCGCCAATAGTCCGGTGCCGCGTCCCCGGGGTAGCCGGTAACGATGCGGTCCACCAGTGTGGAGCAGAACACACAGCATTCTTCCACCCAGGTTTTGAAATCCCGCGGCAGCTTGAACGTATCTGTAAGGCCAAGCACGCATTCCTTCAGCTTGCCGCCGTTGTTTTCGATCAATTCCACCGGGAGGATCACAAGCCCCTTGTCCCTCGCGCCCTTAAAGCACTCAAAGCGGCGGTGCAGAAACTGCGTCAGCTTGCCGGGAAAGGTATGGGGCGGGCGGGCGGAAAAATCATCCGAAGCATCAAAAACGATCCCGGCCTCCGTGGTGTTGGAAACGATAAATTCCAGTGTTTCTTCCTCCGCCAGCGCCATATACGCTTCATAATCGCCATAGGCATCCACCGCGCGGCCAATGCAGGTTACGGCGCGGTTCTCCTCAACAACCTGCCCGCCCGACTTGCCGCGAAGGCACACGGTATACAGGTTATCCTGCCGCGAAAAGGAATCAAGTGAACCGTGAACGATCGGTTTCACAACCGCCACATCCCCGTTGAACAGCCCCTTTTCGTTGGCAATATCAATCATGTAGTCCACAAACGCGCGCAGAAAGTTGCCCTCGCCGTATTGCAGAACTCGGATGGGCCGGTTCCCGCGGCTATGCGCCGCCGCTATACCCTTCATGGCATTTACTGTCCTTTCATGGCATGGTGTAGTTGTTAAAAAGATATCAAGAGTACGAAAAAGCGTGTCCCCCCCTTTGAAGCACATCAAGAGGGGGGGAGTATTGTCCCATGGCGCGGCGCCGGGATAGCCGCATGCATAAAACCGGTGGCAATGCTTTTTGCCGTTACCGCTGCACCCGGCCGGAGCCGGAGCCCTTCATCAGGCTTTCCACCTCCGCAACCGATACGCGGTTGAAGTCGCCGTTGATCGTATGCTTGAGGCACGAAGCCGCCACGGCGAATTCCAGCGCCTTTTTCTCATCGCCGTAGGTGTTGATACCGTAGATAAGCCCCGCGCCAAAGCTGTCACCGCCGCCCACACGGTCGACGATGTGGGTGATTTGATACTTGCGGGAGAGAAGAAAATCCTGGCCGTTGTACAGGCAGGCACTCCAGTCGTTGTGGTTGGCGGACTTGCTTTCCCGAAGGGTAATGGCAACCCGCTTGATGTTGGGAAATTCCTTGATGGCCAATTGCGCGATGGCCCTGTATTGCTCCACGTTCAGTTCGCCGGATTCCACCTGCGCGGAGGATTCGGCTTTGAGCCCCAAAGCCATTTGAAAATCTTCCTCGTTGGCGATAACCGTATCCACAAAGCAAACCAGTTCCCGCATGACTTCGGATGCCGTCTTGCCATACTTCCACAGGTTCTTGCGGTAGTTAAGGTCGCAGCTCACATGCAGGCCCGCCGCCTTGGCGGCCTTCACGGCCTCAAGGCAAAGGTCCGCCGCGCCCTGGCTGATGGCGGGGGTGATGCCCGTAAAATGGAACCAGGTCGCGCCTGCAAACGCCTTGCCCCAGTCGATATCGCCGGGCTTGCCCTTGGCAATGGCAGACTCCGCCCGGTCGTAAATCACCTTGCTGGGGCGCTGCACCGCGCCTGTTTCCAGAAAGTAGATGCCCATGCGGCCGCTGTTTCTTACGATGTTGGAAACATCCACTGAAAAGCCCCGCAGTTCCCTGATGCAGGCTTCACCTATGTCATTGTTTGGCAGCAGCGTGACAAAGGCGGTATCCATGCCGAAATTGGCCAGGGATACGCAGACGTTGGCCTCCCCGCCGCCGAAGGTGGCCTCCAGGGACGGTGTCTGGAAAAACCGGTCAAAGCCCGGGCTCTTCAAACGCAGCATGATTTCGCCGAAGGTGACAACTTTACAGCTCATAGCATTCATCTCCCCTATCCGTTACTTTTGAAGCAGGTGGAAGGCAAACCCGGCGATCTCATCCTTCAGATAGATGGCCACAACCTTGCCGTTTTTCTCGGCTGCGCTTTCCTCGTCAAAGGCAAAGCCCCGCTTTTGCAAATGCCACTTGGCCCGGGGGATGCTGTTGGTGCGGATGGCGATATGCCCATGGGTGCCCCTGAAGGGCTTCTTCATCAATTCGATGGCCGTGCCCACAAAGGTGGAGCTGTTGCCGTCCTTTATGTCCCAGCCAAGGAGGCTTAAAAGAAGCTGCGCCTCCCGCATGGCAGCATCCGGGCTGCCCGTGTTAATGCCGATATGGGCCAACTCAAAGCCCAGCAAAAGCGCAACGGCACTTTTGGTGATGGTCTTGATCTTTTCCCAGTTCTTTTGATCCACCGCGTCCTGGGGCACCATCCAGCTCCCGCCGCAGGCCACCACCTTGGGGAAGGACAAATATTCCACCAGGTTCTTTTCGCTGATGCCGCCGGTGGGCACGAAGGTGACGCCGCCATAGGGGGCGCTCAGCGCCTTGATGAGGTTTAGGCCGCCCAGCGCCTCGGCGGGAAAGAATTTCACCGTCTTGAGCCCCAGGGAAAGCGCCGTCTCAATGTCCGACGGGTTGGCGCAGCCGGGAAGCACGGGCACATTCTTTTGCCGGCAGTATTCCACCACCTTGGGATTGATGCCGGGGGATACGATATAGGCCGCGCCTGCCGCCACGGCCCTGTCCACCTGTTCGGTGGTCAGCACCGTGCCCGCGCCCAGGATCACCTGGGGAAGCTGCTCATGCACCAATCGGATCGCTTCCTCCGCTGCCGCGGAACGGAAGGTGATCTCCGCCACCGGCAGCCCGCCCTCCGCCAGCGCGCGGCACAGCGGCACGGCATCATTGGCATCCTCCACCTTGATAACGGGGACCAGCCCGGCCAGGGATAACTTTTCAAGCATGTCCATCCAAAACGCCTTCCTTTATACAATCAGATAATCTATCCAAAACGGTGCCGCGTGGAAAGCGGATCAGCGCCCGCTACAGCGCCTGCAGCACCCGCTGGATCTTTCGCTGGGCCCTAAGCAGCAATTGCCCGTAGGCTTGTGTTTCCTCCTCCCCCATGCGGAAGGAAGGGGCCGATATGCTCAGGGCATATGCCGGACGGCCGTCGCGGCCCCTGATGGCAACACCGATGCAGCTCACGTTCAGGTTGCTTTCCTGGGTTTCCGTCGCGTATCCCGTATCCCGTATAAGCGCCAGCTGTTTTACAAGCGCGTCCATATCGGTGATGGTGTAGGGCGTCAGTGCAATCAGCTCTCTGCCAAGGTACAGGCCGCGCACCTCATTCTCCGAAAGGCAGGCCAAAAACGCCTTGCCCATGGCCGTAGCGTGCAGCGGCATGCGAACGCCCACATGGCTGGACATGCGGATGGATTGCGTGGACTCCATTTTGTCGATATATACAACCTCCGCGCCGCTCAATATGCCACAGTGCATGGTTTCGTTGCAGGCGCGGGATATATCCGCCATGTACTGGCGGATGACGCCGGTTAAATCCACATGGTTCACGGCCGCGCTGCCCACCTCGAAAAGCCGCAGCCCCAGCTGGTAGCGCGGGGAATTGTCAATCCTGCGCAGATACTTGTATTGCAGCAGCGTATGCAACAGGTTGAACGCGCTGCTTTTGGGCATTTGCATTGCTTTGGCGATCTGGTGCAGCTCCAGGCCGTCAGGATGCTCGCTCAGCAGTTCCAGCATTTCCAGCCCGCGGGATAGCGTTCGGTTCAGCGTTTCCGGCATGGTTTCACCGCCCGGCAATAATTCGCATATATGAACGACGTTCAAAATCAAAAATATGGTATCATACCGTACACGCCAAGTCAAGCGCTTTTTACCGATAGGGCATGGAAGGAAAAGTAAAAAAACATGGCCCGCCGGCTTGCGCCGTGGTGCCATGCCGGGATATGGAACCGTATCAGTCGGTAGGGATTTGTTTGTGGATGGAATACAAATCCCCGTAGGAGTCCGCCTCCTCCTCATCCCTTAAGGCGGAGGGGATAAGGCCTGTGCATTCGGTGGTGGAGGCCACCTTTTCCAGGTCATAGCTTGGTTCTTCCCACTTTTGGGGTTTGGGTCTCATTGGCCTGTCCTCCTTGCTGCATGGCATCCCGGTTGCCGGCCGCCATTGGCCGGCGGTTCATTTGGCCTTTTTCTGCACCATGTTAACAATAAACAGGCACAGGCACGCGCCGGCCACCGCAATCAGCAGGCTGCCCAGGTTGAAGCCTGTAACGCCGCCGATACCCAGAAGCGAGGCCAGGAAACCACCCACGATGGCGCCCAGCACCCCGAAGAGAATATTGGCGCCTATGCCCATTTTTGCGTTCGTTCCCATGATAATGCTGGCAAGCCACCCGGCCAGCGCGCCAAAGACAAGCCACAAAATGATATTCATGCTTCCAATTGCTCCTTCCAAAATGCGACGATTCTGAACCGTTAAGCGTCCCCCCGTATTCTATGCCACGCAGGCAAAAAGTATGCCGGAAACATAGGTGATTGTCTCAAAAAAGGGGGCGCGCTGTACAAAATCTGGGGAATGGTGTATACTTTTTTCATTATGGGGCCCATTATTCTGGATTGCCTGGAGGGATGACATGCGGCGCCGCACCACGGTAGCGTTCCGTTTTTGGGCTTGGCTATGCATTTTTCTTCTTCTGCCGGGCTTATTGTTTACTGCCCCGGCGCTGGGAGAGCCCAAGATTTCCTCCGACGCCAACCCGTACGACCCTGAACGTCCGCAGGACCTGCAGGAGGAGCAGCTTGTCGCCTCCTCCGCCATCCTTATTGAGGCCGAAAGCGGCGAAGTGGTTTTCGAAAAAAATGCGGACCAGGTCATGTTTCCCGCATCAACCACAAAGATCTTGACGGTGCTGCTGGGCCTGACCATTGGCAAAACAAACAATATGCTGGACGAGATCATCACCGTCAGCGGGGACGCCGTAAACATACCGGACGATTCCTCCACCATCCCCCTGGCAGCCGGGGAGACCATACGGTTTGAGGATTTGCTGTATGCCACCATGGTCCGCTCCGGCAACGAAGGTGCCAACGCCATAGCGGAAGCCATTTCCGGCTCCATACCGGATTTTGTGGACCTGATGAACCAAACCGCCCAGTTTTTCGGCTGCACATCCACCCATTTTGCCAATCCCCACGGCCTGCACGACGAAAACCACTACACCACCGCAAGGGATATGGCAATCATAGCCCGGGAGGCCATGAACAACAGCACCTTCAGGCAGATTGCCGCCACAACATCCTATGCCCTGCCCAAGAGCAACGAGCATAGCGCCCGGACGGTGAACAACAACAAAAACGCCCTGATGGTTCAGGGTGAAAACAATCAATACTATTATGGCTATGCCAACGGCATCAAAACCGGTTCCCACAGCCAGGCCGGCGATTGTTATGTGGGTTCCGCGTCAAAAAACGGCGTAAACCTTATTTCCGTCGTATTTTTTTCCAGCAGCACGGGAAGATGGACCGATACGAAAAGGCTGATGGAGTACGGCTTTTCCCAATACACCAGCGTGTCCCCGGTGGAACTGTACGATATGAATCCCATTATACTGGAAACCACCGGCTTTTCCATGGATGACCCTGACCTTGGCCGCCTGCCGCTGTACCTTGTGCCCATGGATTCATCGGCCACCGCATCCATCGTCGCCACATATTCTCAGGTGGAGGCCATGGCCAGAAACCTGCAGCAGCTGGTTATCATACAGTACATCCGCGATTTTGCGGCACCCATTGAAGCCGGGGAACAGATGGGCACGATGACATACTTTCCCACCGACGGCAGCGACCCGGTGGAATATGGCCTGATAGCCTCGCGAAGCATCAAACATCGCGAGAACGCGCCCAAATCCATTCAGGAAATCATGACGGAGACATACGAGGACCCGAATCCCTTCCCCCGCTTTTCCTTGGAGTATGTGGTAATGGCCCTGTTGTTTGCCGGCGGGATGTACCTTGTCATACGCATTCTTCGCCGCGCCTTCGCAAGGCGCACGGGCCGGGGTTCGAATTTGCCCAAGCCCACCAGCAGGCGATACCGTTGATGTGCGGCGGTTTCGCATATGGGCCGTGCCGGGCGCACGGTAATATGTGAGCGGGCGATCACACGGTTTCCCCCGGATGAAAAAAACACACCCCGCGTCCCATGACAGGAAGCGGGGTGCCAGACCATCAAAAACCCAGGGGAGGTATCGGAGGGCCGAAGTCCTCCGATGCTAGATCGCAAACCAGCGACATGTGCGGTGGTTTGCGCAAGAATTTCGAAGAAATTCTCTCCTTGCCCGAGCAAACGGCCGCAAAATGGCATCGCCATTTTGCAGTGTAGCGAGGGAAAAACTCAACAAAGTGGCGTCAGCCACTTTGTTGATACACAGACACCCTGCGTTCCACGGCCGGAAGCGGGGTGTTGTGCTGTATGCGGCGGCCGTTATTCCCCCGCGGGGCGCAGCCTGGCCGGAGAATCGGCAAGCTGTTTGTTGATGCGTTCCAGCGCCCGGTTCATCACGTTCCGCTGGCTTTCGTCCATTTTGTCAGGGGCGGCCCTGTCGCTGGCTATCACCTGGTACACGTACCGCCCATCCTCCCGGTAACGCCAGATATAGGTGGGGGTGTACTGCACGCTGTCAAAAGCCACAACGCCTGCCGCCGGATCAAAAGTGATTTGAAGGTGCAAAAGCATGCCCGCAATATTGGCCGATTCCCTCGCGCCGGTAAGCAGCGCGCCCAGGGAATAACAAACCAGAGTGGGGCGCTTTGTTCCGTCCGCCCTGTTCCCCGTCAGATATGCGATGGGAAGCACGGTTTCGCTATGGGCGCCCAGCAGTATATCCGCACCGGCATCTGCAATCGCCTGCGCCTTTTGCTGCTGATCTCCTGTCACCTTGCTTTGGTTGTCCTGGCCCCAGTGAATCAAAACGATTACCACCTGGGCGCCCTGGCCGCGGGCTGCCGCTATATCCGCCGCCGTTTTTTCCGGCTGATAGGCGGGCAGCGCATAGGCGCAGTCTTCCTTTTTAATGGCCCGATTGCCCGCGCTGCTCATGATATCCGCATAGTGCAGGAAAGCCACCCTGACACCGTTCAGGTCCATTATCAGGGCGTTTTGCGTTTCCTGCTTATCCGTTTGAACGCCAATGGCGGTGAAACCGGCGTTGCGCACGGCGGCCGCCGTCTTTGCAAGCCCGTCAAGGCCCAGGTCAAGGATATGCTCGTGCCCCAGGGCCAGCATGTCCAGACCCGCATTCGCAAGCGCCGCCAGCACGTCCGCCGTTACGTTGATGTCGTTGAGCTTGCCGTTATCCG
This sequence comes from Bacillota bacterium, assembly GCA_023392755.1. GTDB lineage: Bacteria > Bacillota > Clostridia > Christensenellales > Aristaeellaceae > JAEWAH01. The sequence goes on along the minus strand of JAEWNM010000125.1, from coordinate 935 downwards.
CCAATGTGTTTTCAAGGGTTAAAAGGCACAGGTCTGAATTAAACGCCTGCCCGATCATGGCAAAAGGCGGGGCGTAATCATACGTTTTGCTTTCGCTGTGGTACGCCGCCTTGCGGATATCCGCATCGAAGGCAGCGGTGCCGGCGGCAGTCAGCGTGAACGTTCGTTTGGCAGGCGCATTGGTAGCCGACGGCGCAGGGGTAACCGCAGGCGGCTGGGCGGGCAAAACGCCATCAGCGGCCGCAAAGCCCGGCGGCGTGGCGGAAGGCGTGTTGGGAGCGGCGGGTTTTGGGAAAATGGGAATATCGGCCAGGGAAAGCTCCGGCAGGTCCAGCGAACTGGTAATGGCGTTTGCCAGCTGCTGGGCATCAAACCCCTGATCCATATTTCCGGCAAGGCGGGGCAGCACAGCTGCGCAGGCCAAAGCCACCGCCGCGGTCAGCAGCAGCATGAACACCGTACCAAAGGAAATGCCCCGTCTGCGCATGCCGCTCACTTTGCCGCTATCCCTCCAATCATGTATCGAACCTGATTATACCACAGATGGTCCGTTGTGGAAAAGGGGCGTCCCCTGACAAATGAACGATTGCGGCCTGCCATTTCTTCACAAAAAAAACGCCGGCATAGCCGGCGGCAGACCATTGACAAAGTCAACGGTCTGAAAGTCTGTTCAAAAACCTGCAAGACTAGGAGCCAAGTCTGCAAAAGAGGGAGCTTATACGGAAATAGGTGACCGAATTTTGCAGGCGACGGCGACAACGCAAGCAAAAATACTGCTTATATGAGCAGTATTTTTGCGGTTGCAGGTTTTTTCAACAGGCTGACGCCGGCATAGCCGGCGGCAGCGTGAGCCATGGCAGGCTCATGCATTCAGTTCAAACAGGCCAAAGCCTTCCTCCCGCATCTCCCCCATGCCGCCATGGTACAAAAGGTTG
>JAEWNM010000084.1 GCA_023392755.1 Bacillota bacterium | reverse complement strand
TAATGTACGGTGATCTTTTCCTTGCCGGTGCCGTACAGCAGCATGTTCACTATGTTCTCCGGCAGGTCCTGCACCTTCGTATCCAGGTCGAAGCCGTACTTTTTGGCGAGCGCGGCAAAAAACATATTGGCAATGCTGGACGGGTCCTTCACGTTCCAGCCCATGGCGTTGATGGCGCCCTGGTTTAAGGACAGGCTGGGGTCCGGCAGCACAATATCGGGGCTTATCTTCATCAGCGTGCCCAGGCCCGCGCAGGTGGGGCAGGCACCAAAGGGGCTGTTGAAGGAAAACAGCCGGGGCGCCAGCTCCTCAATGGAAATGCCGCAGTCGGCGCAAGCGTAGTTCTGGGAAAACAGGATTTCGCCCTGTTCGTTCAGGTCGATCAAAATCAGCCCGCCGCTTTGGCCCGCCGCCGTTTCCATGCTGTCGGTGAGCCGCTTTTGCAGCTCCTTCCCGGCCCTAATAATGAGCCGGTCGATGACGATTTCAATGGTGTGCTTTTTTTGCTTGTCCAGGGGCGGCGTATCGTCCAGCTCGTAAAGTGTGCCGTCGATGCGCACGCGCACAAAGCCGCCCTTGCGGGCATCCTCCAGAATGCGGGCATGTTCGCCCTTGCGGCCGCGCACCACGGGGGCCAGCACCTGCAGCCGGGTTCCCTCCGGGTAGGCCAATATCAGGTCCACCATCTGGTCAATGGTCTGCTGGTTGATCTCCTTGCCGCACTGGGGGCAATGGGGCGTACCGACGCGGGCATACAGCAGGCGCAGGTAATCGTGCACCTCCGTCACCGTGCCCACGGTGGAGCGGGGGTTGCGGCTGGTGGTCTTCTGGTCGATGGAGATGGCGGGGGACAAGCCCTCGATGTAGTCGATATCCGGCTTTTCCATCTGGCCCAGAAACTGCCTTGCGTAGGCGGACAGCGATTCCACATACCGCCTTTGGCCTTCGGCGTAAATGGTGTCAAAGGCCAGAGAGGATTTGCCCGATCCGGACAGCCCCGTGAACACCACCAGCTTGTCCCGCGGGATTTCCAGATCGATGTTTTTCAGATTGTGCTCCCGGGCCCCTTTTATGAGCAGCGTATTGCGCAAGCGTCACACCTCTATCAATTCATATGCGCGGGTACCCAGCCCCAGCTTTTCGCTGTGGGTCAATTGGGTGACCCAATTGGTATCCGGGTGATTGTTTTTGAAATGGTCCTCGCTGATGTGCTTTACTTCCGACAGCTTGCTGCCTGGCAGCGGGTTAAGCTTCAGGCAGGCGTCCACGCAGGCTTGGTCCAGTGCCACCGGGTCGAAGGAGGCGAACATGCCCACATCCGGCAGTATGGGCGCGTCGTTGTAATCATGGCAGTCGCATACGGGGGATATATCCACGACCAGGCTTATATGGAAGTGGGGCCTTCCCTGCAAAACGGCCAGGGCGTATTCGGCAATCTTCATATTGAGGATATCGTTGCTCTGGTCGCCTGTGGGATGAATCGCGTCCTCAGGGCATGCGCCTATGCAGCGGCCGCAACCCACGCATTTATCCCAGTTGATGCGCGCCTTCCTGTTTGGGAAGGTGATGGCGTCGTGGGCGCAATCCTTGCGGCACTTGCCGCAGTGTACGCACATTTCCTCATCCACCTCCGGCTTGCCGGAGGAGTGCATTTCCATTTTGCCGGCTCTTGAGCCGCAGCCCATGCCTATGTTTTTTATGGCCCCGCCAAATCCCGTGCCCTCGTGGCCCTTGAAGTGGGTAAGGCTGATAAACACATCGGCGTCCATCACCGCGCGGCCGATCTTGGCTTCCTTCACATATTCGCCCGGAATTTGGATAAGCGCCTCGTCCGTGCCCTTCAGTCCGTCGCCGATAATCACATGGCACCCTGTGGAGAAGGGCGAAAAGCCGTTTTCATAGGCGGCTTCCATGTGGTCCAGGGCATTCTTCCTCCTGCCCACATACAGCGTGTTGCAGTCGGTTAAAAAAGCCATGCCCCCGTTCTTGCGCACCATATCCACCAGCACCTTGGCATAATTGGGCCGCAGGAACGACAGGTTTCCCGGCTCTCCGAAATGCAGCTTGATGGCCGCGAATTTTTTGTTGAAATCAATGCTCTCAATACCGGCCTTTTTGATAAGGCGGCGCAGCTTTTCCAGCAGGTTGCGGCCATCCGTAACCCGAAAGTCGGTAAAATAAACTTTAGACGGCTCCATGGGCGTACCTCCCCCAAAATTGATACCACGATAGTGTAGCACAGCGAACGTACTTTCGCAATGTGCGCAATGGGAATTTACCCAACTGCACACCGGGGATATTTTTCCAACCACCCGGCGTCTGCCGCGCGCACGCGCCATTTCCCTGATGAGGGCATATACGTTTTGTCATTGGCATCGGTGCGGCCGTGCTCAGGTTCCGGCCTCCCACACCACCGGACACCCGTTCACATATTCTAGAAGCGGTATTGAATACAGCTTGGAGGAATCCGCATGTACGGTTACGATAAATACCCATACCCCCATGACCCGCGCTATGATCCTTATGCCAGGCCCTGCCACGACCCCTGCGACGACCCGTGCGATCAGCCCTGTAATGATCCTTGCCACGACCCATGCTGCCTGGAGGGCCCAACCGGCCCAACCGGCCCAACCGGCCCTGCGGGACCGGGCGGCGGCCTGCAAAACCTTGTGGACGGCAACAATACCGGCGCCGTTCGGGGCATCGGCACGCCGAACAACTATATCATGGGCGAATATGCGGTTGCGCTGAACTCATCAGCGGAGGCATCCGGGAACTCCGCCTATGCCCAAGGCATCAGCAACATTTCTGCCGGTATGGCCTCCCACGCGGAGGGCTTGGCAAATACGGCCACCGGCAATTTCGCCCACGTGGAGGGTGTCGACAACTCCGACGGCGGCTTCATCGGCGCCCATGTAATGGGCATCAGCGGTGTTGCCGATACCCCTTATTCCTGGTTCCTGGGCAACGGCGCCATCTTCTTTCAAGGCCTGGCCGCCAAGATACTCTATACAGGCGACGCCTTTATTGACAACGCCTGGAACGGCGGCGGCGCAGACTATGCGGAGATGTACGAAACGGAATCCGGGCAGCCTATTGAGCCGGGCTATTTTGTCACCTTCGCCGGTACGGGCAAAAAAATCCGCTTGGCCCAAGCCTATGACAAGTATATCCTGGGGGTTGTAAGCGCGGCGCCGGGCTTCCTGGCCGGGTCCGGGGAACTGCGCTGGAAGGGCAAATTCAAAACCGACGAATGGGGCCGCGTCGTATATGAGGATGTCACCGTTCCGGAAGTAAAAGACAAGCAGGGCGGCGTGGCGGCTCCTGCCCGAACGGAATCCCGGCCCGCCCTGAATCCCGCTTATGACGGAACGCGCGCCTATGTGTCCCGCCAAAAACGTCCGGAATGGGTGAAAATTGCCTTGTTGGGCGCCGTGCGTGTGCGGGACGACGGCACTTTAACCTCTGGCGGCTATTGCATGCCCGGCATGAACGGCATCGCCACCGCCGCCCATGAGGGCTACCGTGTGCTGGAGCGCACGGGCGCAAATCAGGCCTTGATATTGTTCAGATAGTATGCCTGCGGGAGGGGGCCCGCATGAAGCGCGCCCCCTCTCCCGCCCCGGATTTTTGCTTTTGAAGCCTGCAAGGATGTGTGAAAAAGAAGCGCCTTTTGGATCTGTCATTCTGCATTTCCGCCGGTCTGGCACCGCGCCCAGCCCTTAACATATAGTGCATATGGGCCTCATTTTAGTTTGGAGGAATCCATTATGTCTGCCAATGATAGATATCCATGTCCACCATACCCATGCAACGGCTCCGGTTGCGGGCCATGGCAGGATCCGTGGAAGGAATTCCGCGAGGCCTTCTGCAAGGCCTTCTGCGCCAGACCGCATTTTGATCCCTATAAGGACTACCTCGCAAATTCCGCGTTTGAGACCGGGGCCGAACCCGTTCAGGAGGCGCCACAGGCACCCGGCTGCGGCTCCTGTTGGGCATTTGGACAAAACGATGCCCCGCAAGTTCAGCAGGATATTCAGCAGGAACCTCCTGTGCAAAACGGCTGGGTATACAGCCGGGAGAACGGCTGGGTATACGGCCAGCAAAACGGCGGATCATCCGCCCGGCAGAACGGCCAGCAAAGCGGCCAGGAAAATAACGTTGCGGCCGCCCGGCAAAACGGCGGATCCTCCGTCCAGCAAAACGGTCAGCAAAATGGCTGGGCATACAGCCGGCAGAACGGTTGGGTAGCCGCCCAGCAAAACGGCCAGCAAAGCGGCCGGGAAAATAACGTTGCGGCCGCACAGCAAAACGGCGGATCATCCGCCCAGCAAAACGGTCAGCAGAACGGCTGGGCATACAGCCGGCAGAACGGTTGGGTAGCCGCACAGCAAAACGGCCAGGAAAATAACGTTGCAGCCGCCCGGCAAAACGGTCAGCAGAGCGGTTGGATAGCCGGGCAGCAAAACGGCTGGATAGGCGGCCATGAAAGCGGCGGCTGGGGAGGCGGCCAGGAAAATGGCTGGCCTCTTCAAAGGCCTTATGCGGAAGGCTTTGAGGAGATGAGCCAGGGCGGCTTTGATGATTTCCGTCACGGCCATTTTCCAAAGCCTGACAGGAACCCCTGTCCCAAGCCGCGCAAGGAACCCTGTCCCAAGCCTCCTGAGGATTTCTGTCCCAAACCGCCTGAAAATCCCTGTGTGAAGCCCCACAAGAACCCCTGCAAGAAGCATCCTCAAACCCATTGCTGCTGCTGCTGTTGCTAAAGCCTTGGCTTTGCAGTCAGCAAATGCGCTGGTTGTAAAACAGACGGGGCTGTTCTTTTTTTGTAAGGACAGCCCCCATGGCCAAATGGCGAATATTTTTTTGACATTCATAACCGGCGGCCAAGCATGCCGCAATTACAGCTGGCTTGTGCAGTGGGGGCAGCGGGTGGCCTCCTCATGGACGGGCTGTTTGCAAAAGCGGCATAGATGAGCTTCGGGGGCAGGCTTTTCCTCTTCCTTTTTTTTCAGGGAAAGCCGTGCGATGAGTTTTACGAACAAGAATACGCACAGCGCCATGATCAGAAAATCGAGCACGGTTTGCGCGAATACGCCATAGTTCAGCGTACCCGCCCCGGCCTCCGCGGCGGCCGCTATGGAAACGTACCTCTTGCCGTCCAACGCATAAAATGCGCCCGACAGGTCGATGCCGCCAACGATCAGGCCAACCAGCGGCATGATGATATCGCCGACCAGGGAGGAGACAATTTTCCCAAAAGCCGTGCCGATGATGACGCCTACCGCCAGGTCCAGCACATTGCCCTTGAGTGCGAACGCCCTGAAATCCCTCAAAAATTTGCTCATGCGGTTTCCTCCTTTTATCCTTGGTGTTTTGCTGCGTTCCTTGGCGTTCCTTGGCGAAGAAAAATGGTGCGCAGAAAATCCTCCAGGTCCTTGGGCAGGGGCAAGCGGCGGAATACCTCCCTGCGCAGCTCGTCGCTCTTCCGGCCGGGGAAGAACCGGGCGGCCAAGCCTTCCACACAGCCGCGCCAGAACACTTTGCCATGCACAAACCTCCGCAGCAGCGTTTGCGCCGGCGCATCCTTTATGCCTTGAAAATGCTCCTCCATACGGGCGCGCACATTTTCAGGGCTCAAAAGGTGCTGCCAGGATGCGAGCAGCGCGTTCATCCCCTTTTCATCCGGCGGCGGGTAGTGCAAAAGCGCCCGGTTGAACCCTGCCTGCAAAAGCTCCTCATACAGGGGCTGGGCGGCGCGCCACAGGCAGGCGTGGCGCACGGCCCGGGGAATTTCACCGGCGATCAGCGATTCGAATTCGGCAAAACCCGGCACCGCTTTTGCCAGCTCATCGGGGCATATCAGGTAATTTTCAATGCAGAACCTGGGCAGAATGTGCAGATTCGGGTACATTCTTTCTTTTTTTCTGCACTCCGCGTCATCCCATGCATCCCTGTCCACCATGGCGCTAAGATCGGGCCGCTCCTTCAAAAGGCGCAGCACGGCGTCCTTGCCGCCCGCCTGTGCAATGACCCAGTCGGCAAATATGTTTTCATCCCGGAGCGGCGCCTTGTCCAGCATCAGGGTCAGAAAGGAAATATCGCCCGTGCCCTCCACCAGCAGCACGCGCTTGTTGGGGGTGGCCGCCGCTTCCCTCAAAACAAGGTCGTAAGGCCTTTCATTTGCCGCCATGGCCTACCTCCAGCTCCACCGTCAGGCCCAGTTCCCCGTACCGCTGCCATATGGCCGGGTTGTGGGACACAAGCAGCATCTGTCCGTTCGCCTTGCGGCAAAACCCCTCCAGGGTGGATAGTAGACCAATCACCTGGCTGGGATGCAGGTGAACGGCAGGCTCATCCAAAAGCAGCACGCCGCCGGGCTTTAGGCAGCAGGCGGCGCAAAAGCAAAGCACGGCCATGTGCCGCTCTCCCATGGACAGCTGGTGGGGGCCGTGGCGCTCATTGCCTGTCAGTTGCACCTGCACTTCGCCGGAGGAATCAATCACCAGCGATTTGTCCACCAGCAGGCGGTTGACCGCCTTGATTACCTCCCCGGCGCAGGGCCTGTCATCACGGTTCAGGCGTGACAGGGCCTGGGGCCAGTCGTCCTTTACGTCGTCGTCGGTCAGGAACCAGGCGTTTTCAAAATCCTTCTCCTGCCGCGCAAAATGGAAATCAGCATCCAGCAATATCATATTGGGCATATCGCCCGTTACCGCCCCGCAAAGCGCGTCCGGCGCGTTCCTGTCCGCAAAAAGGGGACGGGCTCCGGGATGGCGCTTTGCCATCCCCTCCCGGAAGGACGCATCGCCTGACCATACGGCCAGCACGTCTCCGTCCGTAAGGCCGGTCACATGCATGGCCAGGTCGCCGCCGGGGCATTCCCGCCCGCCTATTGGCGCTTCCCGAAACAGCTGCCACAAAAAGGCCATGGCCCACAGGGCGGTGCTCTTGCCGCTGCCGCTGATGCCCGTCAGCAGCACACGGTCGTCATCCGTGTGCAGGCAGAACAGCTCCTTCCTGCGCAAAAAGGGGCCTATGTTCTTTAAATACACATCCGTTATCCGCATGCAAAATGCCTCCGTTCGGCTTCATTATACATTTGCGCCGGGGCTGTTGCAACCCTGGTTTTTCCTGCCTTGTAAAGGCCGCGCGTCTACGGTATAATATTTCCTGCAAACAACATTTTTGATGGGAGGCCGGTGTATGTTCTTTCAAAAGGATTATGTCCTGCGCATGATTGAGATGATGGGCGATTTTATGCGCCGCATCGGGGAAATGCTGGACGACATGCACCGCCTGCGCCTTTTGGACGACGCCTGCCTTCAGCATTGCGGCATGGACCTGAACGCCGTCCGCAAGCTGAGCGTGGAAAGCACCATTGATTTATTGTCGCCCCAGCCCAGGCTGATGGTGGCGGAGATACTGTACATACACGCCATGCAGACATCGCTCGCGCAGGAGGAGCAGGAACAGCTTCTGTACCGCAGCGCCCGGCTTCTTATATCGCTTAGGGAGGAGAGCCTGCTGTGCGAACTGCGCTGGGAGCGGCTTCTTTCCTGCCTTGCGGACGCGCCCGCGCTGTTCACCCCCGGGGATAGGATGGAAGCCGCCGCGTTTTTCTTTCAGGCCGAACAGTTTGGCGCCGGGGAGGACCAGCTGTATGAGGCCCTTGCCGACGCCGCGCCGGAGGAGTATGCGGCGCTTCTGGCGCAGGGCGAGGCGCTGATGGAAAGCTGCCTTGCCGTTCCCAAGAGCCGTCTCGCCTCGGGCGGGCTGCCTTACCCCGAGGTTCTGGAGAGCCTTGCAACCCTGAAAAAGCGCCGGAGCGCGCTTGAAATTGTGTGATCGGAGCCCTTGCATGATTATTCTTTCCCTGCAGCACATACAAAAATCCTTCGGCGCAAACGCTGTGCTCAAGGATGTTTCCTTAACCCTTCAGGCCGGCCGGCGCATGGGCCTGGTGGGTGTCAACGGGTGCGGAAAAACAACGCTGATGCGCATCATCGCCGGGCTGGAAACATACGACGCGGGCACACTGAGCATCAGCCGCGGGCTCAAGCTGGGATACCTGGCCCAGCAGGGAATGGTGAGCGAAGGCCTTAGTGTGCGCGAGGAGCTTGAGGCTGTGTTCGCCCCCCTTCAGGAGATGGAGGCCAAAATGCGGGAGCTGGAATCCCGCATGGCGGATGCCCGTCAGCCGGAGGAGCTGCACCGCCTGGGCGCCGAGTATGCGGCCCTTACCGACGCCTTTGAACGGCAGGACGGCTATTCCTGGCAAAGCGCCGTACAGGGCGTGCTGGCAGGGCTTGGGTTTGCAAAATCCCAGCACGACCAGCTGTCGGAAAGCTTGAGCGGCGGTGAGCGCACCAGGCTGTGCCTGGCCCGGCTGCTGCTTCAAAAGCCCGATCTTTTGCTGCTGGACGAGCCAACCAACCATCTTGACCTGCAGGCCCTCAGCTGGCTGGAAAACTATCTTTCCCAGTACCGGGGCACAGTATTGATCATCTCCCATGACCGGTACTTCCTGGACCACGTGTGCGACTGTATGGCGGAATTGTTGCTGGGCACTGCGGAGCAGTACGACGGCAACTATACACGGTACACCGATCAGCGGGCCGAGCGGTTTGAAAGCCGGCAGAAGGCGTTTGACCTGCAGCAGAAGGAAATCGCGAGGCAGGAGGCCATCATCGCCCGCTACCGCAGCTTCAACCGGGAAAAGTCCATCCGCGCCGCCGAAAGCCGGGAGAAGAGGCTGGCCAGGCTGGAGCGGCTGCAAAGGCCGGAGGAAGAGAACCAGGTGCGCTTTTCCTTTGCGGTGCGCCGCCGCGCCGGCGACGACGTTCTTATGGTGAAGGACCTTAAAAAGAGTTTCGGGGAAAGAACGCTCTTTGAGCATTTGAACCTGCATATGCACTCCGGTGACCGTGTGGCGCTCATCGGACCCAACGGCGTTGGCAAATCCACCCTTTTCCGCTGCCTGACGGGGGAAGTGCCTCCGGACGAGGGCACGGTGCGGCTGGGGGCCAATGTGGACCTGGGGTATTACGACCAGCACCAGTCGTCGCTGCATCCCGAAAAAACGGTGCTGGACGAGGTGTGGGACGACTTTCGGCGCCTGGAGCAGTATGAGGTGAGGGGCGCTCTGGGCTTGTTCCTGTTCACGGGCGACGATGTGTTCATGCCCGTTTCTACCCTCTCCGGCGGCGAAAAGGGCCGTGTGGCGCTGACAAAGCTGATGCTGAAAAAAGATAACCTTCTTTTAATGGACGAGCCTACCAACCACCTGGACATGGACAGCCGGGAGGTGCTGGAGCAGGCGCTTTCCGATTATCCCGGCACCATATTGGCCATTTCCCATGACCGGTACTTCATCAACCGCTTTGCCAACAAGGTGGCGGTTTTGGGCTGTGACGGCCTTGTGGAATACGCGGGCAACTACGACGACTATCTGCAAAAGACGGCCAGGGGGGATGCGCCCGAAGCCGAGTTCCCCCAAAAGACACGCACCGAGCTGGACAAGGAAAAAAGGCGCACCCGCCAGGAAAAGGAGCGCTTAAGGGAGGCCCAGGAGCTGGCGCAGGCAAAGGAAAAGGAATTTGCCGGCCTGGAGCAATGCATGGCCGATCTGGAAACG
>JAEWNM010000026.1 GCA_023392755.1 Bacillota bacterium | reverse complement strand
CCATTGGATAAGTTTGTGGGTTTGCTGAAGAAAGGCGGCTACGACGGCTTCTACTCCCTGGAATGGGTAAAGCGCTGGGACATGACCCTGGAGGAGCCCGGCATTGTGCTGGCCCAGTTCCCCAGCTATATCAGAAGCTTGTAAAAAGCTGCCGTGACCGCGGGTTTCCCCCGGCACGGGAGCCTTTTTTTATGCGAATCAAGTACGGTTCGCCTCTTTGATTTTCGCAGCCTTGCCCTGCAAGCCTCTCAAATAGTACAGCTTGGCCCTGCGGACCTTGCCGCGGCGTATGATTTCAATGCGGTCCACGCGGGGGGAATGCAAGGGGAACGTGCGCTCCACGCCGATGCCGTAGGACACGCGGCGGACGGTAAACGTTTCCCGGACGCTGCCATTGCGCTTGGCCATTACGGTCCCTTCGAACGCCTGCAGGCGCTCGCGGCTGCCCTCCACCACCTTGACCCATACGCGGACGGTGTCGCCGATGCTGAACTTGGGCAGATCGGTACGGAGTTGCGCTTTTTCAATGGAACGGATAATTTCGCTCATGATTTGTGCCTCCTTCCCTCATAGACGTTCGTGCCCGGCCATTTCACCCATCCGGACAGAGGACCGCCCGTTTCTCACAAAGGAGATTATACCATGCGGCCCCTTGCTCTGGCAATAGGTCAAGCCCTGTTTTTTTTACAAAAGCGCAATACATGCTGCCCCCAGCGCGATTTTGCGCTTGACAGCCATATGCCAAATGTGGTAATATACTTTTCGCGGCTGGCCCTAGGGAGCGGCGCCAAGGCGGTTTTGCGGAGCATTGATCCCCTTAAAGCCCCTTGAACATCCTAGGTTTTTGCGGGCGTGGCGGAATGGCAGACGCGCCAGACTTAGGATCTGGTGCCTTATGGCGTAAGAGTTCAAGTCTCTTCGTCCGCACCAATCCCTATATTCTGCGGAGCATGCGGTAGTAGCTCAGTGGTAGAGTGCCACCTTGCCAAGGTGGATGTCGCGAGTTCGAATCTCGTCTACCGCTCCAAAGACAGTTTCGTCCGGCCGTTTGCAAACGGGTGCAAAGCTGGCGGCTCAAAAAGGCCGCGGCTGCGCCCGTTTTCAAACCGGCGGCCATCATGCGGGTGTAGCTCAATGGCAGAGCTCCAGCCTTCCAAGCTGGTCACGTGGGTTCGATTCCCATCACCCGCTCCAGCTGCAAGGCGCGACGCCCAAAAAAGCACGACGCAAAGCCGTGCTTTTTTTGTACGTTCATTTCCCTGCTGCTGGACAAAAAAGCCAAAAAAGGCTACACTGTTTCCAACAACTATGAAAGGGAGGGATTCCCGTGTCAAGGATCGATACCGTGCGTGCCGAAATGATGGCCGCCCTGAAAAATAAGGACAAGGAGCGCAAGGACGCCCTATCCCTGCTCCTGGCCGCGCTGAAGAACAAAGCCATCGACAAAAGGGAGGACCTGACGCCGGAGGAGGAGGATGCCGTCGTTTTGAAGGAAATCCGCCAATGTCAGGAAACGGTGGATACAGCGCCCGCTGACCGTACGGAAATTATTGCGGAGGCCAAGGCGCGCATGGCGGTATACCAGGCGTTCGCCCCCAAACTTATGGATGAACAGGAGATTTCGCAGGTTATTGCGCAGACGCTGACGGAACTGAACATCGCAGCGCCCACGGCAAAGGACAAAGGGGCGCTGATGCGCGTTTTGATGCCCAAATTGAAGGGCAAGGCGGACAGCGCCCTGGTGAACAAGGTAATCTCGCAGCTTATATCATAAAGCACGAACATAAAATGGGTTTTTCCCATACAGGGCATGCATGGACATGCCCCTTTCATTGAAGAAGGAGAAAACGATATGGATATCCGCCAGGAATCGCTGAAAAAGCATTATGAATGGCAGGGCAAGATCGAGGTCGTATCCCGCGCGCCCATCAACACGCGGGAGGAGCTTTCCCTGGCCTATACGCCGGGCGTCGCGGAGCCGTGCCTTGCGATACAAAAGGATTATGAACAATCCTTTACCCTCACCAGAAGGCACAACCTGGTAGCCGTCATCACCGACGGCACAGCGGTGCTGGGGCTGGGCGACATCGGCCCGGAGGCGGGCATGCCGGTGATGGAGGGCAAATGCGCCCTGTTCAAGAAATTTGCGGGGGTGGACGCCTTTCCCCTGTGCATACGCACCAAGGATGTGGACGAGCTGGTACGCACAATTTATCTTGTGTCCGGCAGCTTTGGCGGCATCAACCTGGAGGATATCGCCGCGCCCCGCTGCTTTGAGGTGGAACGCCGCCTGAAGGAATTGTGCGATATCCCCGTCTTTCACGACGATCAGCATGGCACCGCCGTTGTGGTGGCCGCCGCGCTCATCAATGCCCTGAAGGTTGCCAATAAGCGGATGAGGGCCATACGGGCGGTGATCAACGGGGCAGGCTCGGCAGGCATCGCCATTGCCAGGCATCTTCTCAACCTGGGCCTTGAGCACCTTGTGCTGGTGGACCGGTTCGGCATCATCGACGAAGGAATGGCGGAGCTCAACCCCGCCCAGGCGGAAATGGCCCGCGTCACCAACAGGTCGCACCTTCGCGGGGGCCTTCCTGAAGCCCTGCGAGGCGCGGATGTGTTCATCGGCGTATCCGCACCCAATATCATGACGCCGGAAATGGTCAAAGCCATGGCATCGGACGCCATTGTGTTTGCCATGGCCAACCCCGTGCCGGAAATCATGCCGGATGCGGCCAAGGCCGCCGGGGCGCGGGTGGTGGGCACGGGACGCAGCGATTTTCCCAACCAGATCAACAACGTGCTGGCCTTCCCTGGCATATTCCGGGGCGCGCTGGACTGCCGCGCCGGCGCCATCAACGAGGAAATGAAGGTGGCGGCATCCCACGCCCTGGCCGGCCTGGTGAGCGTTGCGGAGCTGAATGAGGCGTATATTCTTCCCAATCCCCTGGACAAGCGCGTCAGCCGCGCCGTAGCCGATGCCGTTATGCGCGCCGCGCGGGAAACCGGCGTCGCGAGGAAATAGCGGCGCAAGCGCGAAATTTTCATAATAAAGAGGCACCATGCAAACCAAGCAGCAAAAAGCCCTGGACAAGATGGCGGTCTTCGGCGGGTTTCAGTGCCCGGCCTGCGGCGCGCCGCTCTTTGTGAAGGATGCGGGCCTGTGCTGCGAAAAAGGCCACACCTATGACGTGGCCCGCAAGGGGTATGTACACCTGCACCGCGGGATGGCGCAGGGCGTTTACGGCAAAGAGCTGTTCAGCGCCCGGCGCGCCGTGTTTGACCAAGGGTTCTTTTCCCCCGTCGCAAAGGCGCTGGAGGATGTTTTGACGCCCCTTGCCCCGGCCGCGCTGCTGGACGCGGGCTGCGGGGAGGGGTACTATTTGTCGTCCCTCTCCCCCGCCCTGCCACGCTGCACCCTGGTGGGCATAGACCTGTCAAAGGAGGCCATACTGTTCGCCGCCGGCCGGGAAGGCTCCGCCCTGTACTGCGTGGGCGACCTGAACCGCCTGCCCTTTCGTGACGGCGTGTTTGACACGGTGCTGAACATACTCTCCCCCGCCAGCTACGCAAGCTTTACCAGGGTGCTAAAAAGCGGCGGCCTGCTGGTGAAGATCATGCCGGGAGGCGAATATCTCAGGGAAATACGCGGCCGGCTGCCCTCATCAAAGGCTGTCTACGACGACACCCGCGTGCCTGAGTACCTTCAGCGGCACATGCAACTGCTGAGCATTGAGCGGCTTCACTATACGCGGCCCCTTGCCCCCGAGGCTTACGCCTGCTTCGCGGCCATGACGCCGCTGACCGAAAGCTTAAGCGGGCAGGAGCTTAAAGCCTTGCTGGAAGATTGCCCGGACAGGATCACCATTGATCTTCAGCTGGCTGTCTGCCGGGCCGCGCCATAGCGGCCGGGCAGACAGCACGAAAAAAGCGCCCCGCATGATTGCCGCCAGGCAGCAGTCATGCGGGGCGCGGCTGTTATCCGGTCACTCCAGGCGCAAATGCACGCTGTCCGAATGAAAGCGGACCGTAACGGAAACCGCATCCCCCATCCGTGTGCAGCAGGCATCGCCGCCCTGCGCCGCAACTACGCCCATGGCCACGGGCGCGAACACGGTATACCGGCAGACAAGCCCCTCAAATCCCGCCAAATCAAGGATGATGCCGTTACCCAACGGCTGCGCCGCCTTTACGCTGACCACATCCATGGTCACATGCCGGTCGGAGCCCACCAGGCAGGGCTTGTTATCGGTGATGTCATACAGTCCAAGCACAGTGGTATCGCCCAGTGTCAGCGGGGGCAGGGACAGCGTCCCATTGGGTATTACGCGCCCCGTCTGCGCCCAGAAGTCAAAGGCGTAATAAACACGGTCTTCGGGAAGGCCCAAAGCCTTTACGGAAAGCGATGTCTGCGCCAGCGGCGTTACGGCGCAGCGCTGCATTACGCACCAGCGGCGGCCCGCTTGTTCAAAGTGTGTGCACCATAAAGAGGCGAAGGGCGCTTCCTCCCTTTCATAATGCCCTATTTCATAGCTGCCGCCGGCCAAATCAATGTCCTTGCGGATGCTGTAGCAGGCGGGCGTTTCATAGCTGACGGGGCCTGTTTCCGCCGCCCTGACGGCAGCGCCCGGCAGTGTTTTGCGTATGAGCTCCAGGCGGCTTTCGTCATAGGATTCCGGCGTGTCGGAAATCATATACAGGCCGCCCGAAAGCGTGACCATGGACAGCATCATCCTGACCCAGTTCAACTCCCCCCGAACGCATACATGGTCCGGGTCAACGGTAAACAAAATCCGCTGGGCAAAAAACCAGCGCGCCGTTTCCCGAAGCTGCATGCTGTAAGCGTGCCAGTTGGCGTTGGCGTCGGTAGCCACGCGCATGGCGTCGCACAAACCGATGGACTGGGTCAATGCGCCCCAGCAGGACAGGTAGTAGGCATCCTCGCCAATGCCCTGGCGGGCCGCCCGCATGTAGGAAACCATCCGCTCCTGAGCCTGTTCGTCGCTCAGCAGCCCCAGGCGCACCGCCTCCTGCAGGCCGTCGAAAATCAGGTGGCGTATGGAGTCGGACTTGAAGTAATCATAGCCCGCCTCCCGAAGCGCCCGGTAATAGGGTGTGATCTCCTTTTCCAGCATTTTGGGGGTGCAGTCGATCACAAACTGTATCCAGTCGCCTTCAATCAGCTCGCCATCCTGCTTACGCAGCATGCAGGGCAGTGTTTCGCAGGCCTCCCGGTTGGTCAGCGTGGCGTTGGTCCATATGCCGGGGCGAAAGCCCGCCCCGCGGATGGCGCCCACAATGCCCGCATGGCCCGACGGGAATTTTTCATTGGGTACAAGCCAGCTTTCCCCGATGGTTTTCCCGGCTGCCGGGGGGACCAGCGGGTTTTGATAGCCGTCGTCCAGCTGCAGGGTGTCCAGCCCGAACTTTTGCAAGGGCACAAGCATGCGGGCCGCGTTTTCCACATGCCCCTGGGTCACCTTGTCGTGGTACGCCTCCCAGGAGCACCAGCCGGATACGGCCTCCGCTTTGGGCCTTCTTTGCCAGGGCTTATGCCCCTCATATCCCAAATGCATGCCATAGAACCTTGGCTTCATAAGAATGACCAACGGCCTGGTGCCAAGGCGGACCGTAAAGGCAGCGGAGCATACGCCGTCCGCCTCCAGGATCGCGCCGCCCTGCCACGCAAAATCATAGCCGTGCCAGGAGATGAAGTAATCCCAAACAAGGGAATACAGCCCGTTCACCCCATCGATCAGCGGATGGCCCCACTGGCCCAGTATGGCCTGGCCGCTTTGTGCGCGCCCCGGCCGCAGCACCACCATCTCATGGGGAAAGGATACGGTAACGTTAAGCTCCGTCTCCCGGTCGGCGGCGATTACAAACTGCTGGATAAAAGGGCGCGACTGAAAATCACCGTCGGAATGAAAGCGCAGCGATGGCCTGCACGCGTCCGCGAACTGCATGCGGATTACGTCAAAACCATTGTAGGTCAATACGAAAACCATGGCCTCCGGGTCGCCGGACAGCCTGGCGTGGCAGACGGGCGGCACCTGAAGCGTGGGATACGCACGCTTTTTCAGCGCGTTTGCAAGGCTGGGCATCATCATGGCAGCAGATTCCTTTACCGTAGCTGTCGGGGATACCTTGCCGCTTAAGTCGTTCATTTGGTTTGCTCCTTAGCCCTTTACGGCTCCAAGTGTGATTCCGCCAACAAAATACCGTTGGAAAAAAGGATAGATAAACAGGATGGGTACCACCACAATCACCGTGGTCGCGGCCCGCACCGTTTGAGGCTGGATGGTGCGCATGCTGGCATACAGCTGCTGCTGGTTCTTGATCTCCGCCAGCGCCGCAGCCTGATTCAAAAGCCGGTACAGTATGATCTGCAGGTTATCCCACACGCCGTTTTTGGAATACAGGGATACATCAAACCAGCTGTTCCATTGGGACACGCCGATATAAATGGCAATACAGGCCAGCATGGGCATCGCCAGGGGAACCGCCACCTTGAAAAAGGTTCTCAGCTCGCTGGCGCCGTCGATGCGGGCAGACTCGAACAGCGAATCGGGAATGCCCTGAATATAGCTGGCGGCCAGCAGCATGTAGTAGCAGGAGAACAGGTTGGGAATGATATATACGGAAAAGCTGTTTTGAAAGCCCAGCCGCATCATGAGAAGATATGTGGGAATCAGCCCGCCGGTGAAATACATGGTGATGATAAACAAAACCCGCATGAATTTCCGCCCCGCAAAAGTGCGGCAGGAAACGATATACCCCAACAAAGCATTGCACATAACGCCAAGGGAAGTGCCCACCGCGACGCGAAGAACAGATACCCACGCGCCGTGGATCAGATCGCTGTTTTTGAAAACGTACTCGAAATTGGTCAGCGAGAATTTTCGCGGCCAGAAGTAGAGCTTGCCCAGAACGGCGTCGCTGCCGTCGTTGAACGCGAAGACAAGCACGTTCCAGAAGGGATAAATCATCAAAAACATCATAAGGCCGATCAGTATGCCGTTCATAAGGTCAAAGGCCCGCCCCGCGGGCGTTTGCTTGATGTAGAAGGCTTTTCTCATCGTATTCCCCCCTAGAACAATGCGACGTCGCTTACCTTGCGGGAGATGAAGTTCGTAATCAGCACCAGCGCAAACCCGATTACGGATTTCATGAGCGTAACCGCCGTGGCCATGGAATAGAAGCCTTCCTGCACACCGTAGCGGTAGGTGTAGGTATCCACCACATCCCAATACTTCTGTGTCAAAGGCGTGCCGATGATCAGATGCTGGTCAAAGCCCGCGTTGAGAATGCCGCCTATGCCCATGATCCACAAAAGAACGATGGTAGGCAAAATGGAGGGCAGCGTGATATGCCGGGCCATGCCGAATCTGCCAAGGCCGTCGATGGCGCCGGCCTGATACAGTTCCTCATCCACGCCGGACATGGCGCTCAGGTAGATGATGGCCGACCAGCCCAGACCTTTCCAGATGTTGATCAGAGTGATAATCCCCCAATACCATTCGCCCTTGTTCAAGAAATTGGTGGGCTTTTGTATCGCCCCAAGGCTTACCAGAAGGTCGCTTACAACACCGTCTGAATTGAGCAGCGCCTTGAACATGGTTCCCGCCACCACCCAACTGATAAAGTGAGGCAGGTAGCTGGCGGTTTGAATCAGCTTTTTGGTTCTGAAGCGGCCGATTTCATTGAGCGAAAAGGCGAACAGGATCGGTGCGGCAAAGCCCACCGTGATGCCCAATATGCTCATGGTCAGGGTGTTGCGAAGCAGCTGACCGAATACCGGGTTGTTTATAAACTGCGTGAAGTATTTGAGCCCAACCCAGTCGCACTGCCATATTTCCCGGCCCGGCACATAATTGACAAACGCCATGGTCAGGCCGTACATGGGATAATAGCAAA
>JAEWNM010000370.1 GCA_023392755.1 Bacillota bacterium | reverse complement strand
GGTAAGCACCAGGCAGGTGGGAAGGCGGCTCTCCAAGGCGGTGATCCATCCCGCCGCGGTCTCAGGGCCGTCCGCGGGACGGAACACCGTCAAACCCGGTATGGCGCGCAGGCCTGTCAAATGCTCAATGGGCTGGTGGGTGGGGCCGTCCTCGCCCACGCCGATGGAATCGTGGGTCAGCACATAGGTGACAGGCGCCTTCATGATGGCGGACAGGCGCATGGCGTTTTTCATATAGTCGCTGAACACGAAGAATGTGGCGCAGTAAACCCGTAGTCCACCATGTATGGCCAGGCCGTTGGCGATGGCAGCCATGGCGTGCTCACGAACGCCGAAGTGCAGGTTGCGGCCCGCGCGGTTTTCCGCGCTGTAATCGCCGCCGTCCTTGATCAGTGTCTTGGTGGAGGGGGCCAGATCGGCGGAACCGCCCACAAGGTTTGGAATCCTTTGGGCAAGGCGGTTGATCATTTCAAAGGAGGTGTTGCGGGTGGCCATTTTTTCGGGGAACTGCCACAGGTCATCGCCTTGAAGCGCGCCTTCGGGCAGGCTATCAGAGAACCATACACCCCACTGCGCAGCCAGCTCGGGGTAGGCGGCTTTATAGTCCGCAAACAGCTTGCTCCAGTTCGCTTCGGCAACAGCGCCTTTTTTGGCGATCTCTTTGAGATGATCGTACACTTCGGGCAGCACGCAGAAGGAATCCTCCGGCATGCCTAGGGTGGCTTTGGCTGCCTGCAAGCTTTCCGCGCCAAGGGGTTCGCCGTGGGCGCTGGCTTTGCCGGCTTTGCTGGAGCCATACCCGATGGTGGTGGGCACCACGATGAGGGAAGGACGGTCATCCGCCTTGGCCGAAGCGATGGCCGCGCTGATCTGTCCGGCGTCATTGCCATCCTTAACATGCTGCACGTGCCAGCCGTAGGCAGAAAAGCGCGCGCCCACATCCTCCCTCATGGCGATGTCGGTGCTGCCTTCGATGGAAATCTCATTATCGTCATACAAAAGGATCAGCTTGCCAAGCTTCAATGTGCCCGCCAGGGAGGCGGCCTCCCCGGAGATGCCCTCCATCATGCAGCCGTCGCCGCAGAAGCAATAGGTATAATGATCTACCACAGGGTAGCCGGGCTTGTTGAACTTGGCGGCAAGCATGGTTTCCGCCATGGCAAAGCCCACGGCGTTGGCAACGCCCTGGCCCAGGGGTCCGGTGGTGGTTTCCACGCCTGCGGTATGGCCGAATTCGGGATGGCCCGGCGTTTTGCTGCCCCATTGGCGGAAAGCCTTCAGGTCATCCATGGAAAGGCCGTAGCCAAACAGGTGGAGCAGCGTGTATAGAAGGGCGCTGGCATGGCCGGCGGAGAGAACAAAGCGGTCGCGGTCCTTCCAAACGGGATTGACGGGGTTGTGGCGCATAGCCTCGGCCCAGACGGCATATGCCATGGGCGCCATGCCCATAGGCGCGCCGGGATGACCGCTGTTTGCCTTTTGAACCGTTTCGGCAGCCAGCACTCGGATAGTGTTGATTGTCTTCTCTTGGATGTTCATTTCCGCAAAACCTCCAGTATTTGTTGTCACTCCAGGGTCAAGAGCTTTTCCCGAATGGGTTGGACATCGATGCCCGGCGTATCCTCCATGGCCTTCAAAAGCGATTCCAGCATGTACCGCATTCCCCCCGGCACATCGCTTTCCACATTCAGCGGCAGCACGGGGTCGTGCACGGACAGTCGCAAAAGAAACCAGCCGTTTTGAAAGCCTTCGTCCAGGTCAAAATTGATGCGCACACCCTCCCTGCTGTCGGGGGCTATGTGCCAGTCCTCCAAGGAAGAAGCGCAATCCAGAATCTGCTGTATGGCTGCCTTGCCTGTGGAGCGGAAGTCAGGGGCCGTGATTTTCAGCCTTATCTCAGCGCTTTCCACAGGTTCCTGCAAGTCGTCGATAAGGCTGCCCAGCGTTTTTCCGGCTTGCTTGCGCTTCATGGCTTCCACGATGAGGACGGTTACAAGATACATACCGTCATCCAGAAAATGGTTTTCCCTAAAGGCGGCGTGGCCGCTGGTTTCAATGGCCAGCGGGCAGTCCATACCCGCCTCGTTCAAGCGGATGGCCTCATCGATCACGTTGCGGTAGCCGCGTTTGTAGCGGTAATGCACGCCGCCCCATTCCGTGATGAAACGATTAAGCCCCGAGGATGTGACAGAATCGGTGACGATGGTCAGGCCTTGCTTTTCATCCAGGAGTATGGCGGAAATCAGGGCAATCAGGCGGTTGCGGTTGATCTCCCGCCCCGTGCCGTCCACAACGGCGGCCCTGTCGCAATCGGCGTCAAATATGACGCCAAGGTCAGCCTTGACGCGCTTTACAGCGGCGGATACAGATGCCATGGCTTCTTCGCTTTCCGGGTTGGGCACATGGTTCGGGAACATGCCGTTAGGGTCAAGAAACTGGCTGCCGTCGACCCAGGCGCCCAGGCTTTGCAGCATATCGGCATAAAACCCCCCAGCGCCGTTGCCCGCGTCCACCACCACATGCAGGCCCAGCAGCGGCCTTGCGATGTCCGTAGCCAAACCCCTCTTAATGCGATCAGCCAGCAGTTTTTGATAAGCCGGCAAAAACGGCTTTTGCAAAATGCCGCCCCTGACCGGAAGGTTATTCTGCGAAACGGTGGATGCGTCAGCAAGCAGCCCTGCAATCTCCTCCGCAGACAGCCCGCCCTTTTCCACAAAAAACTTCAGGCCGTTCAGGCGGTAGGGATGGTGGCTGGCTGTGACCATTACCGCGCCGTCTGTTTTGAAGCCATCGGCAAGGATGCTCATGTACATGGCGGGCGTAGTGCATAGCCCGAAATCCAGCACCCTTGCTCCCGCCTGCGCCATGCCCATGGCGGCGGCCAACAAAAGCTCCGGCCCGGAAATGCGGGAATCCCGTCCAATGGAAACGGTTAGGGCTTCTATGGGCTTGCCCAAAGCCCCGGAAATCATGCG
>JAEWNM010000351.1 GCA_023392755.1 Bacillota bacterium | reverse complement strand
GTACAGAACGGTTTTGAAATGAAAACATACAATGGATCGAGACCCCTTCCAAAAATAAACCATGCTTTGCCCAAACGCAAAGTCCCTGGAGGTTTTAGCCATGGTGAACCGCCAATGTACCTGTTCTTCGTGCAGGCCGCCAAAGCAGCCTGACCGCAGTCCGCCCTGCGCCCCCTCGTGGCCGCCGATGGACAAATGTGCACCTTGTCCGCCGCCGTGCCCACCGCCCTGTCTGCCACCATGTCCACCCCCCTGTCCGACGCCTTGTCCGCCCAAAGACCACTGCAAGCGCGAGCCGGAGCCGGCACAGATATTGCTGCCCAGAATCATATGCAGCGGCCGGGAATGGCAACGGAGGCTGTGCACCACGCTGCGGGTGAACTGCCTGCCGGAGTGTGCGCGTCCGCCGTTTCAGCTTGTATCCGTGCAGCAAAGCGGAGCCCAACCCTGGTGGGAGCCGTCCAAATGCAGCACAGGACGGGACCAGGCATTATTCCATGTATTTATCCCTGTTTTCGCATGTGTGCATGACGCTTCCGGCTGTGAATACTTCTGCCCTGCTGTGGTTGAGATGGATGCCTGCCTCCGCTTAAGGTGCGCTCCCGCGGAATGCTGGCGTTACAATCTGATGATTGTGCCCTGCGTGCGGCTGGTATGCGCGCCTGTGTGCTCCAATGACTCCTGTTTTGATGTGGAGTTGGAGGTTGTGCTGGAGCTTTACCTGATTCATTGGGAGCCCTGTCCGGCCAAGCCACGCAAGCCTGAGTGCCGCGATATGCCTTTATATCCCCAGCCCTGCAATCAAGGCTGCCATTTCCCTCATACTTCGTGAGCCACGATACCTAAGAGGCCTGGCCCGGTATGGATGGCGAGCACCGGACTGACGGGACTGATGCTGCTTTCCGCCAGATTGAGAAGCCCTTTCAAGCGGTCCAGAAGCTTTTGCGCTTCCACCGCCGCTGCGCCATGTACAATGGAGAGGCGGATTCTGCTTTTGCCAAAGCGGGATACCGCCTCCCTAATCATGGTGTCCAGCGCGTTGGCATATCCCCTGGCCTTGGCCAGCGTCTGATAGACACCTTCATTGTTTACGAAAATGACGGGCTTCAGCTGAAGGATGGTTCCAACTACCCCCTCCACCAGGCCGATACGGCCGCCTTTGCGCAGAAATTCCAATGTTTTGATGATAAACATGCCAAGCTGCTTTTCGCGTACAGCTTTGACACGCTCTATCGCATCCTCCAGGGAGCCGTTCGCTTCCAATGTTTCGGCCGCTTCCAGAGCCATCATGCCAAGGCCTGTGGACAAAGTGCGGCTGTCCAGCAAAACAATGTGCAGGCGGTCTTCATATTCCTTGGCAATCATTCGGATCATGTTATAGGTCCCGCTCAGGCCGGCGGAAATGGTCAAGTGAAGAACATGGGTCACACCTTCTGCCGCCAAGCGGTCATACAGGCTGCTCACATCTTCCGGCAAGGGGAGGCTGGTCTTGGGCAGCTCGTGCTCCATCAGCGAATACAGCTCCTCCTGACTGATTTCCACCCTGTCCCTAAGCTCCCCTCGGGAACAGATGATACGCAGGGGAATCATGTAGATATGGTGCGCGTCCAACTGATCCTGCGTCAGGTCGCAGGATGAATCGGTGACAATGGCAACTTTTTGATTCATATCCATTAAATCTATTCTCCACCTTCAATATAATTACTTGTAGCCAAGTTAAAATGATTATAGCATAGGCGGAGGGATAGTCAAGCAAACCGCGGCAGAGAGCACGTTTTTAATGGATTGTTCATGATTGCCGTGTTTTTACATTTCCTGCCGGGCGGGAATAGTTGACAAAGGCTATGGGGTGTTTTACTATTACATATGGGAAACCGTTTGCCATTTCAGGCGAATGATGGATACGGAATGAAATGCCTGTATAGCAGGCTTTTCTTTTGATGGAGGAGCACATATGCGACGCCTACAAACAGGCCGGGCTTTCGTTTCGAGCAAAACAAGGCGGATACTGTTGGGAAGCGGCTTGATTCTGGCTGTCTTTTTAATGGTTTTCACTGCCGGGGCATCGCCCAGTGAGGATATCACCTTATCCGTTTCCTTCAGAGGGCTTAAGCTGAACGCGCTGATGCAGTGGCAAACCGTACCGCTCGGCGGTACGTTTGAGGTACTGGCGGGTGAAACTGCATTGGGGCAGATCACAGCCAACCGTACAATGGAGCAGCAGAAGGCGGGGCTTGCGGAAATGCTGACGGTGAGCAGGCAGGACGCTCAGCGCGGCATTTCCTTGCGCCCCATAACGGCGGGCATGCCGACTGCTTTTGTTTGCCAGCAGACCATTCCCGTAGCCTGGAATGGAGAAAGCAGCCTGCGGGCGGATGTGCTGGCTTATGCCCGAGAGGGCTTGTTCCGCCTGGTCAATACGCTTGTTGATAACGGTGGCCCCGCCGGGATGGCCGGATTTGAAGTGCTGGATTCAAGCGGACAGTCGGTCTTGTCCTTTACCACCGATAATGAAGGCCGATTCAGCGCCTCTGCGCCGCTGCCAGAAGGTTCTTACGTATTGCGCCAGACGCTCTCGCCCGAGGGCACACTGCCTGCGGAGAATGTTTCATTCGACATCGTTCCTTACCTGGGTTCGGAGGAGAGTATGGCCTTGCTGGCGGTTCAAAATGCGCCTGTGCCAGTACTTAACCGCCTGAAGGGCGCTATGGATGTAAAAGCTGTACCTGCAGGCGATCTGTATGCTGCGGACCAGACGGTGGAATTCCGCCTGTTCAGCCAAACCGGGGAAGGGAATACGCTTCCCCTTGAAAACTATACGGTGGATATAGGCAGCCTTGTGCTGCTGGACTGTGAAGGAAACGCTCACCCGGATCAATCGGGTAAAGAGATCAGTGGCCTCGCCGTAACGCCGGATACGGAAGGAATACAGGCGAAGGCCTGGATATTTGACGCCCAGGGGCAGTCGATCGGCGGCGAAAGGCGGCTTGCGCCCGGACAAACGCTTTCTCTCAAGGGGCAGAAGGCGGTTTCCGTCAAAATCGTTTATACGGCGGCGGACGGGCAGCCGGTGGTGCCCGAAGGGTTTGAACTGGGAGAAATCAGTTTGCAGATAGGGCTTGCCCGCCGCACACCCCAGGCGGATAAAGCCAGTGTGGAAAAGGCTGGGGTCACTGTAAAGCAGGCATGGCAATACCAGTATCCGGGCAGGGACGGGAACCCGGTCATCGCTTCCGGGGAAAACGGAAGCATAGAGCTTCGCGCCCGGGTATTTGACAGCAGGGCGGTACTGCGTGTATCCGCCCTGGCCAATGACCAGGGCCGTATTGCCCTTACGGTGCGCCATGAAGGCGGGCCAGCGCTTGAAAGTCCCCGGTTGGCGGTGAAATTGCCTGATGGCTGGCGGATGACAGACAGCTTCGCACAGCCTGTTGTGGCGGTCAGCCATGGAGACAGGGCGGATATTGCCGTTTTGGCGCTTTCCGGTACGCTGTCAAAGGGGCAGGAACAGACGGTGGAATTTGCCGCGTCCTTCGGGGCCGGCCATGGGGAAGGTGCAGTTTGGATCGAAAGCACAAAGGGGGGTGTACCGACCCTGGATAACCCCCTAGGCTCGCTGGTTTGGGGCGAACGGGAGGAAGGCTGCCTTGTGGCGGACGCCGCTTTTGGCCTTTCAACGCCCGGAACGTATGCCTATAGCATATGGACCGCCGAGAACAAATCGGGAGCAGTCTTGACATTGCAGCCCCTGGGCTATCCAGGAAGCAATGGAGAACCGACCCTGCCGGCAAACGGTGAGGCTTTGCTTCTGCTGGCCGCGGGGGATGCTGGGCAGGCATGGTATCAAATCATCCTTCCCCAGGGTATAAAGCTGCGGGAAAAGCCGTTGGGACAGGTATCCGTTACTACGGATACCACCCCCCAACCATCATCCGTATGGCTGGATGTTAATGCATTTTCGGGTGATTGGTCCCAAGTGACGGGGGTAAGCGTTCAAAATGGGCAAACCGCATGGCTGCCGGTGCGCGTTGACAGCCGCCCGGGATCGGTTCAGGTTGCCACGCTGTCCAGAACAGCACATGCCGGCGGAAAAGGCGCGTCCTTTGCAGATGCGGTGGATGCGGAAGGCAGCCTTTCTATAGCGGTGGGGAGGCAGGCCGCGCTGTCCGGGCGGATGTTTGACGACGTCAGCAGCAATGGACGGCAGGAAGACGGCGAAGCTGGCGCGGCAGGACAGCTCGTTCTGTGGCAAGGCCCTGCCGGTATTGGTTACCATGGCTATACCGATGCCGGGGGAGCCTTCGACTTTTCCGGTGCGGCTTCCGACGGGCAGACGGGTAAGCTGTATGCGCAGCTGCCTGAAAACACAGCCATTGCCGGTGAGCGCGGCGCGGGCGGACTGTACTTGGCTGCGCAGACGATCTTGAATCAAAAGACCGATGTTCAAATCGCGTTTTCCAGGATGTGCGCGCTGTATGGC
The DNA here is from genome assembly GCA_023392755.1 of Bacillota bacterium. Classification (GTDB taxonomy): domain Bacteria; phylum Bacillota; class Clostridia; order Christensenellales; family Aristaeellaceae; genus JAEWAH01. The sequence goes on along the minus strand of JAEWNM010000351.1, from coordinate 2,837 downwards.
CGCGTATATGAGCAAGAGGGACAGGACGGTATTGCCGGCGCGAAGGCCGAACTGATATCAGGCGGCCAGACGGTTAAGTCACTCTTGACGGATGCGCAGGGCCAGTACCGCTTTGAAGGGCTGACCCCGGGGGAATATCAGGTGGCGCTTATGCTTCCTGACACGCTGTCGGATATGGCGGGTTTTTATTCCGGCGACGGGTATGCGCAGGCCTCAGGTGCTGCGGCACTGCTTCCTTCCATTATATTGCAATATGGCGGCGAAACCGGTCAAAACGGGCCAGTACGCAGGTACGGTTCGCTGTCGGTGATACCGCAGGGGTATATATATCCTCTGGGCAATGCTTCCCTGCACAGGGATGGCAACCCTGTGGCCGAACTGACCGCTGCTGATGATGGTTCCTACGTATTTGGCGGGCTCTTCAGCGGTGTATATACGCTTGACCTGAATGTGCCGCAAGGGCTGGCTGTACGCGCGGAGGGCATGGCATCATGGCAGAAGGGCTTCCTTTCCCTGGATGCCGACGTTCCCGCTGGAGGCGAGAAACGCTTTGCTCTGGATGTGACGGTTACCGGTGTCCTGACGTTGCAATTTAACGGCGCCGGGCTAGGGGATTCGCCTGTGGAACTGTCCGGGCCGGAAGCGCGGCAGGGTGTGCTGGATGCCAACGGCAGCTGCGTGTTTACGGATCTGATTCCGGGCGTATACACGGTTAAGGCGCTGCTGCCACAAACGGTACTGAAAGATCAGTCGGGCGTTTGGCAGGTAGAGGCTGTACAGGAGAAAGCAGCTTCATCCCTTACAGTCGAAGTTCTTCCGGGGCTTGAGACTGTGCCGCAGGCAGCGGTACTGTTGCAGGCAGCTTCGATTGAGGGCACCATATTTGAGGATACGCAGCAGGATGGTATGCTTGGGACGGGGGAGGCGGCCCTTCCCGGTGCGCGTGTGGAACTTTTCCATGAGCAGGACGGTACCTTTGCACTGGTTCAAACCGCGCAAACGGGGGATGATGGGCTGTACCGGTTCGCAAGCCTGGTACCCGGGCAATACCGCCTGTCCATAGCGCTGCCTGAAGGCAAGGCGCTGGCAAATCAACAGGCGGAGCAGCCTTTCCTTTTGGAAAGCGGACAAAAAGCCCTGATCAATGCGGCAACCGTGTCTCCTGCCATGCTGAAAGCCAATGCCTTCTGGGATAGTAATAACGACGGCTTGCAGGGTATTTATGAACGGGCTATTGAGGGAACGCTGGTGGAGGTTCTCCCGGCGGAGGGTGAAAGTGATACGGTTGTCGCACAGGGTATGACCAACCGGGATGGACAAATCTCCTTCGACGGCATTGCTCCCGGCAGTTACCGCATACGCTTCACGCTGCCGGAGGGTTACTGGTTCTCTCAAAAGAGCGATTCGCTTGACCTGAAACGAAACGCGGTGCCCATGGCGGACAGCCGCCAGGGTACGACGGAGCCCTTTATCCTGCCGGAGGGTCAAACCACCGGCCTGGGCGTTGGCGGCATCAAAACCGGTACGATCAGCGGCCGCATCTGGCTGGACGCCAATGAAGACGGCGTCATGAACGATGATGAAGCAGGCCTTGCCGGTTGTCAGATTGCATTAACAGGCAGCCGTGACGGGCAGCATTATGCCGTCACCACGGATGATACTGGGCTGTATGCCATTACCGCCCGTACCGATAACTATGTGTTCAGTGTCCAAGGGCCGGAGGGAATGAGCTTTACACGCGGCAGCAGCACAGGCGGAACGAGCCGGTCCATTATCACCACTGAAGGTGCAGCCGCGGCGGAACGCAAGTATGTGTTTGAATCCGGCACGCGGGAAGAAAACCAGAATATCGGTTTTGTGCCGGGGGCAATCGTGGAAGGCATGGCTTTCCTGGATGACAATTACAACGGCGTCTTTGACAGCGGAGAGCAGGCTGTAAGCGGCGTGTCCCTGGAACTGATGAAGGCAAACAATGCAAAGGCGTTGGGTTCGGCTATAACCGGTGAGGATGGCACATTCCGCTTCGGAAGCCTGCGGGGCGGGGATTACAGCCTGCGGGCCGTTCTGCCGGATACGGGCGTCGTCTTTACCCGTGTGCCCTCGGATAACACCGATTATAAAAATCTTTTCACACATCATGCCGGCAAACGGGAGACAGACGCAACACTGACACTGAACAGCGGCGAACGCAGGGCTGTGGGTGTGGGTTCGGTTATTCCGGGAAGCCTGTCAGGCGGCGTATTCGCGGATGATAATTACAATGGACAATATGACGTTGGAGAGCCGCCCGTTTCCGGTGCGCTTGTCAGGCTTTTTGATCAGGATGGGGAAATGGCGGCCAGTATGGAAACCGACAATTCCGGCCAGTTCGCATTTGGCGGCCTGATGCCCATGGTTTATACCCTGGCGGTGGAAAAGCCGTCTGGCTATATGTTTACATTACAGGGTGAAGGCGGGAGCAGAAGCCGGATACAGGCTGTTGACAAGAACGAGGGGGTGTCCGAGACTGTAGCTGTCGCTTTGGGTGAACAGGTTTCCGGTGTGTATGCGGGCGTCATTCTCCCTGCCGGCGTACAGGGACAGGTGTTTGCCGACGCCAATGATGACGGCCTTTTGTCCCAGGGGGAAGGGGGATTTGAAGGGGCTCTTGTAAGCTTGCTGAACGAATCCGGCCAGACGGTGCAGAGCATTGCAACAGGCGCGGACGGGCTCTTTGCCTTTGCAGATTTGCATCCGGGACGCTACGAGTTAACCTATCAGCTGCCCGAGGATACCGTATACGCGGTGAAAGCCACGGGAGGGAACGAAATAGCAGGCGAAGCTCTTTTTGCCTCAGG
>JAEWNM010000316.1 GCA_023392755.1 Bacillota bacterium | reverse complement strand
AAGCTGTAACGGCTGGTCTGGGCCGGAGCGTCGTCGTTGAATACGCATTCCAGGTTGACCAGAGTGATGTCGTCGTTTGCAAACAGGCCTTGCAGCTTCGCAAAGGGGTATTCATAACCGTATTTTTCAATATACCGCTGAAAGGCGTATTCCGTCCTGCTCACGGGATCGTTGCTGCCCAGCAGCGCGTCGCCCGTGCAGGTGAGCGTCACTACCTGCCTTTGCGCCAGGGCCTGCGGAAGGTTCAATGCCATAAGGAGCAGGAAAAGCGCCAGAATGGTAATTTTTCTCACGGGGCCTCCATGCGTTTTTTGATTTTTACAGTGTAGCACGCGCTGTCCCGGCCTGTCAATCGCGCTTGACTTTTCCAGTTTGTGTGTGATATGCTCTGCGCGTATACGGGAATCTAAGCCGGAACACAAGGAGACGACATCATGCATTTGCGAGCCTTTACAAGTCGCGTCACACTGCTGGTGCTGCTGGTCTTGTTTGTTGCAGGTGCCGCGGCGGCCCAAGGCCTGGCCCCGCTGCCTATGGATACGTATGAGGGCGGGCCTGTGCCCGGCGACGCCGCTTATCTTTCGGACACCGAGTATCAGGATGCGTCCATCACGGTCAGAATTTTTGTGGTTCGTTATGCCGATACCGACTATACATACGCATATGTGAAAATCAGCCATCCCTCGCAGCTGAGAACCGCGCCGGCCGCGCTGGTGAATTCGCCGCGCGCCACCTTCCGCGTTACGTCCACCGCCAGGGGCCGCCTTGTCGCCAGGGCTGTCAACGCCGTTATTGCGCTCAACGGTGATTATTACACCAAGCCGGACAAGTGCCAGGTGGTCATGCGGCAGACGCAGCAGGTGCGCAATAGCGCCAACGGCTATATGGATGTGCTGGTCATTGATAAAAACGGCGATTTTGACTATATACAAAAATGTACAAAGGAAATGTACAATCAATATTACGAAGCCCATTCCCAGGACATGTACCAGGTGTTCTGCTTTGGGCCGGTGCTGGCGGTGGACGGAAAAGCCATCATCGGCAGCGATTATCAAAACAATCATGTTGGCGCGCAAAATTCCACACAGCGTTCCGCTATCGCGCAGCTTGGCGCGCTGGAATACCTGCTGGTCACCACCGAAGGGCCGCAAAGCAGCGGGAGCAAGGGCATGACCATACCGGAGCTTGCGGCACTGTGCCAGGAGCTGGGCCTCCGCTTCAGTGAAACAGGGTGCCGTGTGGCTTTCAACCTGGATGGCGGCAACAGCGCCACCATGGCTTTCAAGCAGGCCAGCCCGGAAACGGGTAAGCTTACGTATACCAAGGTCAATTCTCCGGAGATTGAACGGTTTCTGGGCGATATCATATATTTTGCGACGCTGGTGGAATAGAAAATGAGCGAGCCTGTCATTTGGTTTGAGGTGGCCGGCGTGCCAGTATATGCGTATGCTCTTGCAGTGGCACTGTTTGCCCTTGTCTGCGTGGTTTTGATGCATGTACTATCGGTCAAACGGGGCATGAAAAAGATCACCGCGCTCCTCTATGTGCTGTTCGCCGCTCCTCTTGCGCTGTTTCTGGCACGGCTTATCTATTGCGCCGTGCGCTTCGATTGGATTTTTTTGGACGAGATGGGCGAATTTGGCGGGCTGTGGCACTTTTTTGAAATTGGAAACGGCGGGATGAACATTATTGGCGCGTTGCTGGGCTGTTTGATGGCGGGCAAGATTTGCGGGTCTCTGACCAAGCAAAGGGCCGGTGCCATTCTGGACGCGGCGGCACCCTGGGGCGCGCTTCTCATTGCCTTATCCCGGTTTGCAGAGCCGCTTTTGGGACAGGGGTACGGTGACCTGTTGGAATCTCCCGCGCTCAGCTTTTACCCGATGGCGTTTGAGAACGAGTGGGGCGAATGGTCGCTGGCGGTATGCAACCTGGAGGGCATACTGGCGCTGGCGCTGTTTTTTGTGCTGCTGTACCTGGCAGGGAAAACGCGCCGGCCCGGCACGCTCTGCCTGTACTTTCTCGCGCTGTTTTGCGCGCCGCAGATCATGCCCCAAAGCCTGCGCAGTGACGATGTTCTTTTTGTTTTCATATTTGCAAGGGTCACGCAGATTGGCTATATGGTTTTGCTCTGCGGCGCGGCGGGAGCCGCCTGGGCCGTGGCTGCGCGGCGTACGGGTATCACGCCAAGGCTCATGGGAGAGTGGCTGCTGATGCTGCTGGGCGTTGGGGTATGCATCGGCGCGGAGTTCGCGCTGGACAAGACGAATCTGCCCGATATGCTTGTGTACGCGGCAATGGCGGCTGCGCTTGCCTTTATGGCTGCGCTTGTGTGCCTGCGCGTTAAAAAGGAGGACGTTCTATGAGGCGGTTTCTGGCGGTTGTGCTATTGCTGATGTTTGTGTGCGCTTCGGCCGGCGCCGTGACATACGACAGCGGGAAGGGGCTGCCGGTTATATTGTCGGTGGGCGGCAGCTTTGTCTACGCCAGGGACAACCAGGGCAAGCTGTATATATGGGGCGATAACCAGTTTGGCCAGTTGGGCACCGGCTCGGTGAAGCAATCATATGTCATCCGGGATTTTGACACGAAAAATAGGGATATCGATCTGGCTCAGCTGAAGGATGTCGTTCCGGCCAACGATTACAGCTTTTTATGGCTTGAGGATGGGACGCTCTTTGGCGTGGGAAACAATTCCTATCTGCCCCTGGCTACAAAGGGCTGGAAGCAAACCGTGCATTTGAAGGTGGATATGCCTGAAAAGCCGGCGGATATCAAGACGGGCTTTGGACATGTTCTGGCGCTGACCGAAAAAGGCGAGGTATATGCC
>JAEWNM010000300.1 GCA_023392755.1 Bacillota bacterium | reverse complement strand
CGTTTCCTGCCCAATGCCCTGCTGCCTTCGCAATTCCTCCAATCTATTCTTCATATCTTCCTCTCCCTTCAAGTATGTAAAGCGTGCTTTACAATCAATTATACTGTCGTGATTGCAAAATGTCAAGCATGCTTTACAATTTTCTCAAAAAAAACTGCCGCAAAGTGGCAGAAAAAAAAGAAGCTGTCTCCAATTCACTTACGCTGCGGCATACAGTGCAATCAGCTTGATAACAAGCACAATATGCCGCAGTTGCAGATTCGCTTGGGACAGCGCCCTATACCAGGCGCAGCGCGGGCTGCGCGTTCAGCGAAAGGCCGGCGATTTCTCCCCGCATCAAGCGGTAATAGGCCGCGGCGGCGATCATGGCCGCGTTATCGGTGCACAGGGAGAGCCTGGGCATGTACAGGGGGATACCGGCGCTGTCGCACTGCTCCTGCATCATGCGCCGGAGGAGGCTGTTGGCTGAGACGCCTCCCGCCAGCGCCAGAGCCGGCGCCTTTGTTTCCTTTGCCGCCAGCAGTGCCTTTTCGCATAAGGAGGAGACCACCGCCATACGGAATGCGGCAGCCATATCGGCCTTTTTAAGGGGCTTGCCCTGCTGGGTGAGCTTGTGGGCTTCGTTGATGAAGGCAGTTTTGAGGCCCGAAAAGCTGTAGTCATACCGTCCTTCGGGGCGGGGCCGGGGCAGGGGAAAGGCGGTTGGATCGCCGTCTTCCGCCAGCGCGTCCAGCCGCGGGCCGCCGGGGTATGGCAAATCAAGCACCCTTGCCGCCTTGTCAAAGGCTTCCCCGGCGGCATCGTCCTGGGTCTGACCCAGCAGATGATACTCGCCGTAGCCCTTTACCTGAATTAAATGGCTGTGGCCGCCGCTGACCACCAGGCAAAGAAAGGGCGGCGTCAAATTTGGGTGGGAAAGGTAATTGGCGCTGACATGGCCCTCTATGTGATTTACGGGAATCAGGGGCAGGCTTTTAGCATAGGCCAGGCCTTTCATGCAGCTTACGCCTGTCAGCAGCGCGCCAACCAGGCCAGGGCCGCAGGTCACCGCCAGGGCGTCTATTGCGGATAGCGTCATACCGGCTTGCGCAAGCGCCTGGTCAATCACCCGGTCGCACGCTTCCACATGGGCGCGGCTGGCGATTTCAGGCACAACGCCGCCGTATAACGCGTGCAGGTCGATTTGGGAAAATACCACATTGCTTACTATGGTGCGCCCGTTTTCGACGATGGCCGCCGCCGTCTCGTCGCAGGAGGTTTCCAGCGCCAGGATGCGCACCGTTTCTTTGGCTTTCAAAAGGCCTGCCTTTTCACGGCATGCTGCTTCATAGGTCATGCTTGTCGTTTCCTTCTTTTCAGGTACAGGATGGCCGCCAGGTTGAAAATCGCCGCGCCGATAAGCACCAACAGCCCAATGCGGGCCGCATATGCCACAAAAAACGAGGTGGGCATCAATTGCAGCAGCAAGTCCTGCTTTGGGTTCAAAAGCCATAGATCGTTGGTGAAGAACAGGCGGTGAAACAAGGTGAACAGGCTGTGAAAATCCAATGCCGCCCACACGGCCAGGGCGCCCCCCAGCGCGGCAACAAACAGGCTGACGCGGATATAGCCCCGGCCAAGCGAGGCGAGCATGGTGCGATACGCAAACAGCGACAGCGCGAGGCAGGCGGCAATTATCCATGTGCAAAACAGCAATACGGAGCGGCAAAGTGAAAAAAGGTTCTTCACATCCTGCATGTGAAGAAGCTCCTTTTGGGAAAAGGCGTCCCGCGTTTGCCCATGGACGGACAGCGTGGTTTGAAAAGTATCGGCACGGCCGGCAAGGTAGTCCGTGATCTTTTCTGCCAGGGCAGGATATTCCCAAACGGCCACGCCGGTGATATTGGGATCGGCATGGCGGGTAAACATGGCGTTCATATAGCCTGCGTTTCCAGCCACGGCGAGGATGGCCCCGCATAAAAGGCCCAGGAGAAGAATCAGGGAGATGAACGTGCACCCCGCGGCCTTTGCAATCTTCTTCATATCGTCATCCAATTCTGATTTTGAGCCGGTTTCAAATGGGCCCGTCAAACAAAAAGGGCTCAGGGGAGGCTTTCTTATTCAAGCCTCCCCTGGCGTCCCTTACTGCATTTTCAAATACGCGGTGACAAAGCCCGAGAGGTTGCCATTCATCACGTCGTCCACGTTGCCTGATTCAAAATTGGTGCGGTGGTCCTTGACCATGGTATAGGGCTGGAATACATAGCTGCGGATTTGGCTGCCCCATTCGATCTTTTTCATCTCGCCCTTGATATCCGCCATCTTTTCTTCCTTCTCCCGCTCGCGGAGTTCCAACAGCTTGCTGCGCAGCATCTTCAAACACATTTCCTTGTTTTGCACCTGGCTGCGCTCGATCTGGCACTGCACGACGGTATTGGTGGGGATATGCGTCATGCGCACGGCGGAGTCGGTGCGGTTTACGTGCTGGCCGCCGGCGCCGCTGGCTCTGTAGGTATCAATGCGCACTTCCTCCATATTGATGGCGAAGGCGGCTTCATCCTCCAGCACAGGTGCCACATCCAGCGAGGAAAAGGAGGTATGCCGTCTGGCGTTTGAGTCAAAGGGGCTGATGCGGACCAGCCGGTGCACGCCCTTTTCACCCCGCAAAAAACCGTAGGCATTGTCGCCCTCCACCTCAAAGGTGACGGATTTGATGCCCGCCTCGTCGCCGTCCAAAAGATCCAGCAGCTTGACCTTGAAGCCCATATTTTCGCAGTAGCGCAGGTACATGCGGTATAGCATCTGCGTCCAGTCCTGGGCTTCGGTCCCGCCCGCTCCGGCGTGCAGGGACAGGATGGCGTTGCAGGTATCGTATTCGCCCCGCATCAGCGTTTCCAGCTCCAGCGCGTCGGTTTCCTTGCGGAGGGCATCAATGGCCTGGCCGGCTTCCGTAACCAGGTCCTCATCGTTCCCTTCCAAAGCCAGCTCCATCATCACTTCGATGTCGTCGGCCTGGCTGTGCAGCTTTCCGTAGTGGGTCAGCTTGCTTTTAAGCGCACTGATGCGCTGATTCACTTTTGTGGAGCGCTCCAGATTGTTCCAAAATTCGGGAGCGTTCATTTCTTCTTCCAGTTCCAGAACCTCTTCCTTCATGCGGGCGATGTTAAAGTGCATCACCTGCCTGCATAATGCTTTCCCGTATACGAATCAGGTCCTGCCGGAATTGATCCAACTCGATCATGCCATCACATCCTTTATGTTCAAAAAAATGACGGTGTCATTTTTTTGATTTTGCACTTTTGCCCATCGGCGATTCCGTTTGCGCTACTCGTCCTTACCGTGGCAATGCTTGTATTTTTTCCCGCTGCCGCAGGGGCAAAGGGCATTGCGGCTGATCTTGCCGCCGTCGGGCATGGTTCTTGACTGCAGCGCATTGGCGTCGCCGCCGGTTTGCTGGGTGGGGGTGGCTACGGCACGGCGTTCCGGGGCCCTTTGCACCTTGGCTTGGTACAGCCTGGTAATGGTGTCCTCCCGTATCAGGCGCACCATTTCCTCAAACATATCAAAGCTTTCCAGCTTGTACTCCGTCACCGGGTCCCGCTGGCCATAGGCGCGAAGGCCGATGCCGTCCCGTAAATGGTCCATGGCGTCGATGTGGTCCATCCACCTTGCATCCACGGCGGACAGCAGCACCACCCGTTCGAACTCCCGCATGTCAATGCCCATTTCCAAAAGGGCGGCTTCCCGCTCGGCATAGAAGGCCTCGGCCTGATCTTTTAAGAAGGTGAGGAACTCCTCCGCTTCCCAGTCCTCTATCTCCTGGCGGCGGGCCGCTATTGTACCCTTCTTCAGGCACAGCTTTTCCAGGTATTCGGCCACGCTGTCCAAATCCCAATCTATGGCGCTATCCCCGGCGCAATGGCGGGCCACCACCGACTGAATGAGGTCATGGACCAGCTTTTGAATATAGTCCCGCATGTTGGCGCCCTTAAGCACCTCGCGCCGCTGGCCGTAGATGATTTCCCGCTGCTGGTTCATGACATCGTCAAACTGCAGCACGTGGCGGCGTATGTCAAAGTTCCGGCCTTCAATGCGTTTTTGAGCGCTTTCGATTTGTTTGGTTAAAAGCCCCGCTTCCATGGGCTGTTCATCGTTCATGCCCAGCCGTTCCACCAGGGGCGCAATGCGCTCGGAACCAAACAGGCGCATCACGTCGTCTTCCAGGGAGATGAAGAACTGGGTGGAGCCGGGGTCGCCCTGACGGCCGGCGCGGCCGCGCAGCTGGTTGTCGATGCGGCGGCTTTCGTGGCGCTCGGTGCCTATGATGTGCAGGCCGCCCACCTGAACCACACGGTCATGCTCTGTGTCGGTTGTCTTTTTGAAATTCTGGAACAGCTCGTTGTACCGTGCCCTGGCGTCCAGCACCTCCTGGGGCACGTTCTCGTTATGGCCGGTGGCCTCTTCAATCAGCTCCGGGGGAACTTCCTCCTGGCGCATATGCCTGCGGGCCAAAAAGTCGGGATTGCCGCCCAGCAATATGTCGGTGCCGCGGCCCGCCATGTTGGTGGCGATGGTGACTGCGGCAAAATGGCCGGCCTGGGCGACGACTTCGGCTTCTTTTTGATGGTGCTTGGCATTGAGCACTTCGTGCTGTATACCCCTAAGCTCCAGCATACGGCTGAGCATTTCGCTGGTTTCCACCGAAACGGTGCCTACCAATACCGGCTGGCCCGTTTTGTTCCGGGCCACAATTTCCTCCACCACGGCCATGAACTTGCCTTTTTTCGACTTGTAAACCAGGTCGTTCAGGTCCTTGCGGATCATATCCTTGTTGGTGGGTATCTGCACAACATCCAGACTATAGATGCTCTGGAACTCCGCCTCTTCCGTCTTGGCCGTGCCGGTCATGCCGGAAAGCTTCTTGTACATGCGGAAATAGTTTTGAAAGGTGATGGTGGCCAGCGTCTTGCTCTCCCGCTCCACCTTCACCCGTTCCTTGGCCTCAATCGCCTGATGCAGCCCGTCGGAATAGCGGCGGCCTACCATGAGCCGGCCGGTGAATTCGTCTACGATGACGACTTCTCCGTTTTGCACCACATAGTCCACGTCCCGTTTCATCATGACGTGGGCTTTCAGTGCCTGGAGTACGTGATGGTTGAGCTCGGTATTCTCCATGTCGGACAGGTTGTCCACACCGAAAGCCTGCTCGGTTTTGCGGGTGCCTTCCTCGGTGAGGGTAACGGCCTTTTGCTTTTCGTCTATGGTGTAGTCCGTTTCATTGCGCAGCCTTGCCACGAAGCGGTCGGCCTTCTCATACATGTCGGTGGACTTGTCGCCCTGGCCGGAGATGATCAGCGGCGTGCGCGCCTCATCAATCAGGATGGAGTCCACCTCGTCCACAATGGCGAAGGGATGGCCTCTTTGCACCATGTCCCGCTGGAAGATGACCATGTTGTCCCGCAGATAATCAAACCCAAGCTCGTTGTTGGTGCCGTAAGTGATGTCGCAGGCATAGGCGGACCGGCGCTGGTCATTGTTCAAATCGTGAATGATGAGCCCGACGGATAGCCCGAGAAAGCGATAGATTTTGCCCATCCATTCGCTGTCGCGCTTGGCCAGGTAGTCATTCACCGTCACTATGTGCACACCGTTGCCGGTGAGGGCGTTCAGGTAGGCGGGCAGGGTGGACAGCAGCGTTTTGCCTTCGCCGGTCTTCATTTCCGCAATCCGGCCCTGGTGCAACACGATGCCGCCCAGCAATTGCACCCGATAATGGCGCTGACCGATCGCGCGGACGGCGGCTTCCCGGACGGTGGCAAAGGCCTCGGGCAGCAGACATCCAGCGTGGCTCCATTGGCAAGACGCTGCCTGAACTCCGCCGTTTTGG
>JAEWNM010000011.1 GCA_023392755.1 Bacillota bacterium | reverse complement strand
CTATGTGGGTGTGCGCATGGATGAGGAAAACGCCGACTATTACTTTGTTGAAACCACCCTCACCGGCCGCGCCAGCTTTTATGAGGCGGTGCAGGCGGGCGCGCGGAATTGGGAGGATACGCTGCCGCACCTTGACGCGGAGGATGACGGCTATGCCTGGGTAAACGTGTACGAAGCCCGCGAAAAAGGAATTCTGCCCATGCCCTGGCGCTGATCAAAGCAATGCTTTCCGGGCATGCCCATACAATGAAACCATATTTTTGCCTGAACCTGCATTTTTGCATCGTGCGATACTATATATATACCGATACCCATTTTGGCGGGTAACAAACGCATAAGGAGGCTTTTCCATGAAAAAGCTGCTCATCCTTGTACTGGCGGCTCTGCTTTTGCTGACGCCCATTTTGTCCGCGGGGGCGGAAGCTGTGTTGACCATGGGCTCCTGGCGGGCCGACGATGTGGAGCAAATGAACAGCTTGCTTAAGCTGTACAAGGAAAAAACAGGCGTGCAGATTGATTTTGTGCCCACCAACCCCCAGGATTACAACGCCGCGCTGCGCCTTAAGCTTGATTCGGGCACCGGCCCCGACCTGATGTACGCCCGCTCCTACGCCACGGGCATCGACCTGTTTGATGCGGGCTATTTTGCCGACTGCTCGGACATACCCGGCCTTTTTGAAAACTTCACCGCCCAAAGCCTTGCGCCCTGGCAAACGTACGAGGGCAAATCATTCGCCGTGCCCTTCGCCGCGGTCTCCCACGCGGTATACTACAACAAGGATATCTTCGCCCAGCAGGGTATTGAGATTCCCGCCACCTTTGAAGATTTTCTGGCCCTGTGCGAAAAGCTGAAGGCCGCCCAAATCACGCCCCTTGCCAACGGCGTGGCCGAGGAGTGGGACATACTGGAGTGTTTGTTCCTTGGCATGCTGCCCAACTATGTGGGCGGGGCGGCGGAGAGGGTCAAGTATGAGGCCGGCGAAAAGAAAATGAATGACGAATCTTTCACCGCCGCCTTTGCGGATATTGGAAAGCTGGCCCCCTACCTGCCCGAGGGCTTCGCGTCCGTCACCTACAACGACAGTCAAATTCTCTTTGCCACCGGCAAGGCCGCCATGTTCATGGACGGAAGCTGGACGTCCGGCACCTATGGCGACGTGGGCTTCCATTGGGGCGTGTTCGCCTTGCCCGCGCCCAAGGGAAAGCCCACACTCGTCACCTTCCATCCCGATATGGCCATAACCATGAATACCGCCACGAAATACCCCGAGGAGGCGAAGGCCTTCCTCGCCTGGCTGTGCACCAAGGAGGGCGTGGACGCCGCCGCCGCAGCGCTGCCCGCCGGCTTCTACCCCCTGATCAACCTGCCCGTTGATATAAAGGATGAGCATGCCGTGGAGTTCCTGGCCCTGAATGAAGGCAGGGAAACCGACGCGCGCTTTGTATGGCCCGAGCTTAATCACCTGTACGTGCCCATGAACCATGCCGTAATACAGGTACTCAAGGGCGAAATCACACCGAAGCAGGCCGCAGATAACATGGCCGCGGAGTACAACAAACTGCAGGAATAACCGCCCCCCCGAAAAAGAATGCTTGCTATGCAAGCGCCCCGCCCGACCGGCTTTGCCGGTCGGGACGAATATAAACATGGGGCTTCGGCCCCCTCGTTGCTCCCTCCGGGACAAATTGCGGCTGTGGTGTATGCGCCACGGCCCTGCATTTTGGGTACAGGGAGGATTTTCATGACACAAGGAAAGACATGGCACTTTCGCGGCGGTTCCAGCATCCGCCCCGGCGGCCTGTACTGGCTGGTATACCTCACCCCGGCGCTTGCGGTGTATATCGTGTGCATGGCCTGGCCGCTTATAGGTTCGGTACGCCTGTCTTTGTACACAGGCAGCATAGGCAGCCGCACCTTTGCGGGGTTTGAAAATTACCGCCGCATCTTTGCCGGCGGGGAGACGACCCTCCGCTATTTCGGCGCGTTTTTCCATACGTGGATTTTCTTCCTCATCCACATGCTGGTGCAAAACGTGCTGGGCATTTTCTTCGCCGCCCTGCTATCAAACCCCGGGCTGAAGGGCCGCGGCATTTATCAGACGGTGATCTTCCTTCCCGCCACCCTGGCGGTGCTTGTAACGGGGTATTTGTGGAAGCTGCTGCTAAGCCCCGTATGGACGGGGGATTTGCTTAAAAGCATCGGCCTGGGCTTTTTGTCCCGTGCCTGGCTGGGCGATATGTCCACCGCCCTTGTCAGCGTGTCGCTGGTCTCCTGCTGGCAGTGGGTGGGCATCCCCACCATGATGTTCGTGGCGGCGCTGAAAGGCATACCGGAGGAATTGACAGAGGCCGCCGCCATCGAAGGGGCCGGCGCCTGGCATGCCTTTATCCATATAAGGCTGCCCCTTTTACGCCCGGTGGCGGGCATTGTCGCCATTTTAACCTTTGTGAACAATTTCAATGCCTTCGACGCCGTGTACGCCATGGAAAACGCCAACGGCGCGCCCAACTACGCCACTGACCTGATCGGCACGCTGTTTTACAGGGTTGGCATCGCGGGGCAGCACCCCGTGGCCGTTCCCGACCCCGGCCTGGGCGCGGCCATTGCCACGCTTACCTTTTTCATGCTCGCCATCTTTGTCATCCCCACGCTGCTAAAAACGCAAAGGGGGATTTGACATGAAAAAAGGAAGGCGCGCCGGCCCTCTTCACCGGCATCTTCCCTCCCATATCGTTTTGATCCTCTGGTCGCTTACCGCGCTGTTCCCCTTATGGGTGCTGGTGGTCAGCTCCTTCAAAACAAGGTTCACCATCTACTCAAATCCCTTTGGGGTTCCTAAGGGCTGGAACCTGCAAAACTACCGGGTGGTGCTGTCCAGCGGCGACTTTTTGAACTATTTCAAAAACAGCTTTGTCGCGGTGGCGCTGTCCATCGCCCTGGTGCTTGCCGCGGGCGCGCTGGCAGCCTATGCCCTGGTCCACTGGAAGGGCAGGCTATCCGGCGCGCTGTATTTCTTTTTTATCGCCGGCATGATGCTGCCCATCAAAATCGCCTCCATCCGGCTTATGGAGCTTGTGAAAGCGTTGGGAATCATCAACACCGTCTGGTCATTGGTCCCCGTCTATACCGCCATGGGCATACCCATCGCGGTGTTTGTGCTCACGGCCTTCCTGCGCGGCTTGCCGGGGGAGCTTTACGAATCCGGCTTTATGGACGGGGCGGGCCGGTTCAGGGTCTTCCGCTCCATTGTGCTGCCGCTGCTGCGCCCGGCCCTGGCCACCGTAGCCATCTATAACCTTGTGCCCTTCTGGAACGATTTGTGGTTTCCCCTCATCTTTATCAGCGATGAGAAGCATAAAACGCTTCTGCTGGGCGTAACGCGCCTGTTCGGCCAGTATCAGACCGATTGGAGCAAGGTGCTGGCTGTACTCACCCTCTCGGCCCTGCCGGTGATCCTTTTATACCTTGCCATGAGCAGGCAGTTCATACGCGGCCTGACCGCCGGGGCTGTGAAAGGGTAGCAAACGCGCAAAACCGCGATTGCGCGCAGGGCTTGCCGCCAATGGGAATAATGGCGCAAGGAACGGCCCAACCGGCCGCATCGGTCAAACGCGCCGTTTTGCAGTCTGTTTGAAAAGCAATATGGCATGCAGGGCCTAACGCACACCCGATTCCAAAATGGAAAATGTCCGCGCAGGGCAATCCACCTGGGCCAATGAACCGTAAGGCAAGCACATCATGGGCTGATTGTGCCCAAAGGTCATGTTATACACGACAGGCAAACGGTCTAGCCCCAACTCAGCCAGCACCTTCAAAATGGCTCTTTTGTATTCTTCCCTGTACTTTTCCTGATAAGGCTTGCCCCATATCATGGCGGATACCTTGTTGAGCAACCCCTGGCTGCCATAGTTCCTAAGCCAGTATTCCACATATGCCGGCTCCGGCATATCCTCCGACGTTTCAAAAAACAGCACGGCCCCGTCGAATTGATGCATATCCGGCCACAGCGCCGTGCCCTTCATCATCTCCATCACTTCCACACAGCCGCCGATCAGCGGGCCTGTTGCCACCCCATCCCCCTGCAGCCATTCATAGCCCGCGTTCTTTTGCATCCGCTTGGCGGTATTCGCGTTGTCCTTCGTCCATTCAAGCCTTTCCCCGGTCCATTCCCCGGCGGCTGTAACCTCCCCCAAAGGCTCCGTCTGAAAGAGCGTCCGTTCAAGCCAATGAGCTGTATACGCAAATATGGCGTTGTTCTCGGCCAGTTCCGCCAGCAGCGACGGGCCGTATACGCTGGCCACGCCCGCTTTCAGGCACATAAAATGGGTGATGGTGGAATCGGAATAGCCGATAAACAGCTTGGGGTTTTTCCGTATCACATCAAAATCGATGTACGGCAGCATGCGTATGCTGTCATCGCCGCCTATGCAGGAGAATATGGCGCTTATGGAACTGTCGGAAAAGGCGCGCATCAAATCTTCCGCCCGCGCCTCGGGGTGGCGGTATACATAGTCCGACCCTTTCAATGTATGGGGCATCTCCACTACGCAAAGTCCAAACTGCTCCTGAAGGCGACGCTTGCCCAGTTCGTACCTCCATATCAAATCCGCGTCTCCCGCGCCGCCATAAGAGAGGCTGACCGTGGCAACACAGTCGCCTCTGTTCAGCCTTCGCGGCTTTTTCAGTGTCAGCATGCCTGCCTCTCTTCCCCTGGCCTACCGCGCCGCATCGGGGTCCGTTATATCGTTGTGGAAAGGATACTTC
>JAEWNM010000260.1 GCA_023392755.1 Bacillota bacterium | reverse complement strand
GGCTTACAATCAGGTAGCTCATGAAGCCCGGCACCAGGTGGCGGCGGATGATGGCCGCGTCCGACACGCCGGACAGCCTGGCCGCCATAATGAAATCCGCCTTTTTCAGCGACAGGAATTTGGAGCGGACCGTGCGCGCAAGGCCCGGCCAACTAAGTAAGCTCATGATGACGGTGATGAGCAAAAACACCTGCTCCACCGGTATGCCGGCCGGTATGGCGGCGGAAAGGGCCATCCACAGCGGCAGCGTCGGAAAGGAGGACAGAACCTCGATAATCCGCTGTATGACGATATCGGCAATGCCGCCGTAGTAGCCGGATATGCCGCCGATGATCACCGCCAGCACAAAGGAGATCAGCGTACCCAAGAGCGGGACGGTCAGCGAAATTTGACTGCCCAGCAGCACGCGGGAATAAAGGTCGCGGCCCAGCTTGTCGCCGCCGAACAAAAGCACCTGGGTCGGGTCCTTGCCTTTGGGCAGATTGGTATTGTCCACCTGGAACAAATGGATGTCGCCGGGGATGAAACCCAAAATCTTGTAAGCGCCGCCCTTGGCGAAAAACTTCAGGGGATAGGGCTGGGATGTGTCTTCCCTGAATATTTTGTTTTCAAACATGTCCCGTTCCACCGTATACCTGTATACGAAGGGGCCGATAAACTCCCCGCCGTGATAGAAATGGATTGCGGTGGGCGGCGCGTTGGAATAGGTCCCTGAATAATCCTCCAACCCCTTGGGTGAAAGGAAGGGGGCAAAGACCGCGCCAAAATACAAAATGCCCAGCACCACAAAGCTGATCACCGCCAGCTTATGCCGAAGAAGCTTCCGGCCCATCAGCTTCCACTGGGAGGAAAGATAATACTTCTCCTGCTTTTTCCTTTTCTTTTCCAGCTTGCGCCGCTCCTTTTGAGAAAGGGCGGCCTCCGCGACCGAAACGCTTGGTTCGTGCAGGCTCATTTTTGTCTCTCCTCCAACAGCTTGATGCGCGGATCGAGTACCGCCAGGAGCAGATCGGAAATCAGATTGCCGGCGACGACCAGTATTGCCGAAATCAGCAAAATGCCGCCTGAAAGGTAAATATCCTGGGTTTGCAATGCTTTTAAAAGCACCGGCCCCAGCGTGGGAAGCATTAAGACGATGGCGGTGATGGTGCTGCCGTTGAATATGCCGGAGATCATGCCGCCAAGGCCGCTGACAATGGGATTCAAAACCGCCCGCATCTGATACTTGAAGGTGATGGCGCTTTCACTCACACCCTTGGCCCGGATGGCCAGCACATACGGCTGGCCCTGCTCATCGAGCATCTGCGCCCGGATGGAGCGTATCAGGCCGCAGGTGCCGCTGGTGCCGATTACAAGAATGGGAATCAGCATACGCTTCGCCCACTCAAGCAAGGTTTCAAAGGATGTAATGCCAAATTCGGGCAGCCCCATCAGTGGGTCGCCAAGCAGCTTGTAGGAACCGTACATCAGCAAAATGGCAAACAGGAAGTTGGGAATAGCCATGCCGATAAAGCCTACAAATGTAAACAGATAATCCCCGATGGAATATTGGTGCTTGGCCGAATAGATGGCAATGGGGATGGACAGAAGGTACGTAAAGATCATGGTGAAAATGGAAAGGGTGAGTGTGATGCCCAGTGTTTCGCCGATTTTCACGAGAATATCCTGATTATAGTAGAAGGAAGTGCCCCAGTCACCCGTCAGCACGCCGCCCAGCCAGGTCAAATACTGCACCATAAACGGCCGGTTGACGCCATATGTTTCCTTCAGTATCCGTATTTCCGCCTCCGTCACCCGTTCACCCTCGGATATCATTTTGGCGACCAGCGTATCCACATAATCCCCCGGCGGCAGCTGAATCACAAAAAACACCACAAACGTAATCAGCAGCAGCGTAATGGCCGCCAGCATAAGTCGTTTTATGATATATCTCCCTTTTTCCATCCCGGTACCCCTCCTCTGCCGCGCTTAACACACGAACCATGCGGTTATTGGCCGCATGGTCCGTGCCAGACGCGAAGAACGTTGGAACTGATTTATGGGGATGCATAGAAGGGGCGGAGCCCTTTCTATTGTAATCGTGCCGCCCGGCATAGCCTAACGCGCGGGGCGCTTGGTCAGCCTGCATTCCTTACGCTTTTCACCGACCGCGATCCTGCACCGGCCAAGCAAAGCGAAGGATGATGCGCAGGATCGCAGGTAAAACATGCGGTCTCACGAAAGCGAAATCAAGATTTCGTGAGAATCGAGAAAATGGCAAGCCATTTTCTCGAATAGGCTTATTGCTCGATCCACCACTGTTCCGGGCGGCCCAGACCCAGGAAGCGGAATTCATCCACGCTCAGCAGGCCTTCCTTGAAGTTGTGGAGCTTGTTGCTGACCAGGTTGCGGGAAGGCATGGGCGCCAGATAACCGATGAGCCATACGTTTTCCTTGTGCAGGCTGTATATCTCCTGCACGCACTGGGCAACGATTTCATCACGGCCAGGGCCGGCTGCCGCCTTCATGCGGTCATAGGCTTCAATCAGCTTCAAGACATCGCCGGTGGGCGCCACGCCGCCGTTGGCCTCGCTCTTGCCATCCTCATACCATTTGCCAAAGGCGGAGTGCCAGAAAGCCACGTTCCGCATGGGCACAATGGAGTCGGGCCTGAGCGCCGGGGTGGAGACACTGGTCACCTCTATGGAAGCTTCCACGTCGTTGGAAAGCATGGTGGTGCGGGAGTCGGCGTCCACCTTGTCGCTTAGCTTCACGCCGATGGTTTTGTAGGCGGACTGGAGAAGGGATACGAAGTCGCCGTACAGGGACGGATCCTTGATGGTGAGAATGATCTCCGCATCCTTGTCGGTGCCCTTCATTTTGCGGTAGGTGCCCTCTTTGCCGTCCCAGGGCTCGGTAATCTCGTCCATCAGGGCGTTGGCCTTTGCCACGTCAAATTCGGTCCATTTGGACGACCAGTCGGGGTCATATCCCGGCAGCCCCTCGCCCACGGACGCCTGCCAGGGCCTTGACACACCGTTGCGCAGCGTTTCGTTGAGCAGGTTGCGGTCCACGCAGATGCTCAGTGCCTCGCGGAAGCGCTTGTCCTGGAACAAGGCGCGTTTGTCAAGGTCCTTGGCCGTCAGGTTAAGCTGAATGTTTTCATCGGTCGACCAGCCGGCGGACGCCCAGGGCCTAAGCGTATGGGTATCCTTCAAGGCGGTGGCAACCACGGAGAAATCAAGCGGGTCGATGATGTCAAACTCGCCGGCGCTGGCGGCCAGGGTAATCTGATCCTGTTCATTGATGATTTTGAACTTCACGCTGTCCAGGTACGGAAGCTGACGGCCTTCGCTGTCGGTCTTCCAGAAATAGGGGTTGCGGACCAGTTCATACGTCTCGCCCACCGCGTTCCAGTTGTCCTTTACGGCGATGAAGCTGCGCAGCTGGGGAACGGCGGCATAATCCCAGTGATAATAGCCGATGGCCTTGCCCAAGGTGGAATAGGAATCCCACTGCTTGCCAAAGTCACGGTTGGCGTTGGCAACGGCCTGCTCCTCGGTAATGAGGGGGAAGGAGGCATCATCCGCAACGCCGTCCTTGCGGGCGACATAGTTGACATAAAAGTGTTTGGGCAGGAACATCCACTTGTTGTCCACCGCCACATCCTGGGCGAAGGAGGGTTTGGGGGCCACAAAGGTCACGGTGAACTCGTAATCGCTCACTTTTGCGAATTCGGCCCAGTACTTTTTGCCTTCCTTTTCCACCTGATAGCAGTTGTAGGGCTTGGAGGTGTATGCGCTGTAATAGCCCGGCGCATCGGTGCCCACAGCGGTGCGGTCTTCATTGAGCGCCGGCGTGGACATGTGGTTGTAATAGAAGAGTATGTCGTCGGCCGTGAAGGGGTGCCCGTCGGACCATTTCATCCCTTCCCGCAGTTTGATGGTCCACACGGAGGAATCCTCATTGGGGTAGAATTCCTTGCAGACGTTGGGTTCCACCTGGCCGGAGCCGTCCTGCTTGAAGCGGAACATGCTCTGCTCGCTGATGTAGCCCCAGGCGCTCCAGCGGCCATTGTCGCTGGACTGCATGGTGATGCTGCCGCCGTATTGGCCCAAAGACACCACATCGGGCTCCACCATTACGTCGGATGATACCGGAAGGCGCTCGTCAAGGGGGGGCAGCTTGCCCGCGGCCACCTGTTCGGCCAGCATCGGGGCTTCCTTTTGCGCGGTGTCGGGGCTGGCCGACGCGGCGGGGATGGCAGCCAGTGCCGTCAGCATCATTACGACGGCGAGGAACAGGGAAACGCGCTTTTTCATGGTCTTCCTCCTATGCACATATTATGTTTTTGATAACCGCCTTATATCGGATTGCCAATATGATATATACTATTATACCATAAGCCAATCCGGCTGACCGGCGCCCAAAGAAGCAAATCGCCTTCCCGGTCCGATCCCACACTTCATACTGCACATAAAACGAACATTAGAATGTTCTTTATGCACATAATATAGCAGGATTCTTATTCCTTGCACATATGCAATCGCACCAGGTGTATATATTTTCGTGCCGCTTGGCGGACAGCCAGCCGTCAAATGTGCAGTATGAAGCGATTGTCCGGCAGCAACCGCTTTCATCATAAGCCCAAATGACAAGGACGATGTGTGAGCACGCCATGAATTATGTAAGTGCCGGTGCAAATTACATATATATAGCCGTCATTAGGACATTTACACGCCGGGATATAACGTGCTATACTTTGGCACATTGAATCGGGGCGCACCGCCTTGCCCCTTTGGCAAAAGAAACCGGGGGATTGCTTATGGCCATCAAAAAAGTGCATGTGGTATTCAAAACGCACCTGGATATCGGCTTTACGGATCTATCCCGGTCCGTCATCCGCCATTATCTGGATACATACATCCCCGCGGCCATAGCTTGCGCAGCGGATGTCAACCGCCCCGGCCAGCCGCCGTTGTTTATATGGACGGTGGGCTCCTACCTGATTGACCTGGCGCTGCGCGTCTATCCAAATGAAAAGCGGGACGCGCTTGATGAGGCCATCCGAAAGGGGCATATCACCTATCATGCCCTGCCCTTCACCACCCATTCGGAATTATGCGATACCGCCCTTTTCACCGCCGGCCTTGGCATAACGAAACGGCTGGACAGGCGGTATGGCCGCCATACCGCCGCGGCCAAAATGTCGGATGTGCCGGGCCATACCATCGGCATCGTCGCGCCCATGGCAAACAGCGGCATAACGTTTTTGCATATAGGCATCAACAGCGTCGCCAGAATGCCAAATGTGCCGCCGCTGTTTGTGTGGCAAAACGGCGCGGGCCAATCGCTGATTGTAAACTACTGCCGCAGCTACGGCGGAATTACGCAAATCAATGGCCATGACGAAGCGCTTTACTTCATGCACAGCCAGGATAACATGGGGCCTCCCTCCAAGGAGCACCTACTAAACGAATTTGCCATGCTGCGCGAAAAATACCCCGGCGCGGTCATCTGCGCTTCCACCCTCGATGCGTTCGCGGCGGGGCTTGCCCGCATACGCGGAAGCCTGCCCGTTATTGAGCAGGAGATTGGGGATACATGGATTCACGGCGTGGGGACCGACCCCTGGAAAGTTTCGGCGCTTCGCGCGCTTACACGCCTTGACCGAATCTGGATGCAGGATGGCACCTGGGCAACCCATAACCTGCCGCTGGAAGACGGGCGTGACGCAAGGTCCGCTTTTTTGGAAGAGCTGCTGCTTGTCTGCGAACACACCTGGGGGCTGGACACAAAAAAATACCTGACCGATTTCAAGAATTGGGCAAGGCCCGATTTTGACCGGGCGCGCAGGGAGGACCGCCTGACGGATGCCTATGGGCAGGCGCCAGGCTGTGACGGCTATTTTGCGTTTGCCAAATCGGAATTCATGCAGATGATGCCGGCCGCCGTTACATGGGACACGCGATCCTACTCCTTTTTCGAGTCATCCCACCAGGAGCAAAGGCAGTACCTGACCGGGGCGGCAAACCTGCTCCCCGAGCCTTTGAGGCAAAAGGCCCTGGCCCTGATTGCGGACCCGGAGGCTGAAACAGGCTATGTGCCCGCCGGAATAAAATCGGGGCTTTCGCAAAGGGCTTATACGCAGGCCCGGCTCAATGACATCATCATACAATACGGGCCGGACGGAAGCGTATCGCTTACGCCTGCCGGCCGCACTGAAGGGCAGCTTGCCTTCCTGGCGCCGAAATACCAGGAGGTCGGGCAGGAAGCCTACAGCAACCTTGCCAAGCGGTTTTTATGCAATCTTGACGAATACAAAAACTGGGCTGTACCGGACAACCTGAAGCCAGGCTTGGAACTGAGCGGCGCGCCTGCCAGGAGCGTCACCCACAAGCCGCTTATGGACGCGGCCATGCACGGGGCCAAAGATGCGCTATGCTGGAAGGGAACCTATCCCCCATCCCCCGTTGCGCTGGCCGGGTGCCCCAGAGCATTGGAATCATCCCTGCGGCCCTACTCGGAAAACAAGCTTCTCCTTACGGTACGGCTTGAGGAAAAGCCGGCCAACCGCAAGCCGGAAGCCCTGTTTTTGCCCCTTGTTCTTCCTACGCCGGCAAAGGCGGAATTCGAAAAGGTGGGCACCTTTATTTCGCCCGATCATGTAATGCCGGGCGGCAACGAGCGCTGCCATGCGGTGCAGAAAATTCGCGTTGCCCTGCCCGAGGGGGACGCCTGGGTTCTGGAACCGCTGGATACGCCGCTTATAGCCATCGGAGAGCCCGAACTTCTGGACTTTTCCCGCCCGGACCGGTGGGACCGGCTGTATCTGGCGCTATACAACAATCTGTGGGGAACCAACTTCAAAATGTGGTATGAGGAGAATATCCTTTGCCGGGTTATTATCACATATGAGAGGAGAGAGGTTTTATGAGGCTAACCTATTATGGAACAGGCGCCGCGGAGGCGATACCGGCCCTGTACTGCTCCTGCGCAATTTGCGAAAATGCCAGGAAAACGGGCGGTAAGGAGATACGCTCCAGGCATTTGACGACGGTGGACAGTGACATACAATTCGACCTTTCGCCGGACTTTTTCTATCACATCACATCCCTTTGCATGGAACCCCGAACCATCCGGCACCTTGTGGTGACCCATTCCCACGGGGACCATTTCGCGCCGGGCCCCCGCACTCTGCGCCGCCCCCCCGTTGCGCTGCCGGAAGTCAGGCCCTACCAGCTCATCTGCAACGAAACGGTGGCAAGGCAGGCGGAGGCTTCCCTGGAAGCAGGATTTGAGGCAAGCAACATCCATCTGAAAAAGATTGCGCCCTATGCATCCCTTGCACTGGATGGGGATACCATTCTCACCGCGCTGCCGGCCCACCACGCGCCGGAAGCGGGCGGCGGATACATTTATCTGTTGGAACGCAACGGAAAGCGGCTGCTGTACGCCCATGACACCGGCATCTTCGAAGAAAAGGTGTTTGAATACCTGGCCGGGCGCGCGCTTGACGCCGTATCCCTGGATTGCACAGGGGCCTACAAAGGCGCGGGCGAGCACCATATGCACATCCCCGGCTGCGAAAGGGTGGTCAGCCGCCTTCATGAAAGCGGGGCGCTCAAAAAAGGCGCCAAGGTGATACTGAGCCATTTCTCCCACGGCGGCGGCGCTACGCAGGCCGATATGGAAAAGGAAGCCCAAGGCCGCGGCTGGATTTCGGCCTATGACGGCATGGCGGTGGAAATCTGACGCCGTCATGCAAAAAACAAAGGCGGATGGATATGCCCATATGGCAAACCATCCGCCCTTTTATGCTGCCGGGAAAGTGTTACAGAACGTTAGAGGACGTGCATTCCACAAACACGCTGTTGTCCTTTCGGCGCGTCAGCTTGGCCTTGTTGCCCTGGCCGTCGTCGATGGTCATTTTCTCAAGGTCGTACTGCGTCATAAAAGTGA
>JAEWNM010000235.1 GCA_023392755.1 Bacillota bacterium | reverse complement strand
GATATACGGATCACGGCCCCGGCATGTGAGTTATGTCAGCCGGACCGCGTCCGCGGTTTTGAAATCCCTTGGCTATTCACCAAGGGAAGCCGAGCTGGCCGCCATCGCGGGCTGGGTCCATGATGTGGGTAATTCGGTAAACCGCCAGGATCACGGCCCCAACGGCGCTATTTTGCTGTTTCCGCTATTGCGGGAGGTTGGCCTGGACATCACCGACGTGATGGAAATTGTCACTGCCGTAGGCAATCATGAAGAGCAAAGCGGCACCATCTCCAGCGCCGTGAGCGCCGCGCTTGTCATCGGCGACAAAAGCGACGCTCACCGCACCAGGGTAAGGAGCGGCAAGCCCGATCCCGATGACGTGCATGACCGGGTGAACTTTTCCATTTTGGAAAACAACGTTACCGTGGACAGGAAAAGCAGGGTTATCCGCCATGAGCTGACGATGGACGATTCGTCGTCCGTACTGGAATATCTGCAAATTTATCTCAGCCGGATCATCATGTGCGAGCAGGCCGCCGCTTTTTTGAACTGCTCCTTTGACCTGGTCATCAACGGCCGGCCGGTGAATAACCGGCCAAGGCCCGTTCTTTAGTAGCCGCCCAAAGGAGGGATGACGGTGCTCTGTGAAAAATGCGGTGCTTATATGGTGGATGACGCCATCACCTGCGAAGGGTGCGGCACGCTGCTTAAAAGAAAGCCCCTGCCGGAAGCGGGGGTGCGGGGTATCCGCCAGGGCCGTGCGCCGGGCGGTGCAACGCCGCTGCCGGGCAGCAGCCGCACCGAACCCAAGGAGGATGCCGCCGCCCGCCGGGATACGGCCCGGGATGTGGTCAAAATGTACCGGGAGGACAGGCGCCCGGAGCGCCGGCTGGGCGTGGAACGCTTTGTGGAGGATGCCGGACGCCCCCAGAGCCGGCGGGGCATTCCAAGGGTTTCCGAGTCCCAGGTGCGCAGGCTGCGTGTCCGCCAGGAAAGAGTCCATCCGGTGAAAAAGCATATGGTCAACTGGATGCATATCCTTGCCGTGATGATTTTCCTTTCTCTTTTGGGCATTATCGGCGGATTTCTTTACCTTACCCGCTCACCGGCCGGCCAAATGGTATTGGCCCGCATGGGGCGCGACGCTCCGGCCCAGGCTTATTGGCAGGTAGGCGAGGAGTACATGGACCGGGGCCTTATTGCCCAGGCTATTGCGGCTTTTGAGAAAGCGGATCAGTTGAACCCCGGCAACGTGGACGGGCTTCTTTCCCTCGGGTCCGCCCTGGAAGCCGCCGGCCGGGCGGAGGAGGCCCAGGCGCTGTATGTCCGCCTGTATGAAGAGGTCAGCCCGGAGCGGCCCGAGGCCTACAACAACCAGATCAGGCTGCTCATATCTGCGGACCGTACCCCGGAAGCGGCGGAGCTGATGAAGCTGGCCCATGAAAAAACGGGCATGCTGTCCTTCCGCCAGCGGCGGGATGAAACGCTGCCCCAGATGCCGGAGACTGATTTGTCCGCCGGCCGCTACAACGTAGAAAAGCAGGTCAATCTCTCCTCGCCGCAGGATTATGATATCCTGTACCTGATTGGCGAGGGTGAAATACCCAAGGATGCCATTCCCTATGAGGGCACACTCCTGCTCAAGGAGGGGCAGCACCGCCTGCGGGCCGTATGCGTCAGCGGCGACCTGCTGAGCGATCCGCTGGATGTGACCTATAGCGTTGTCATGCCATCTCCCAGCGCGCCAAACGTAAGCCTCGCGCCCAATACCTACGAGCGGGCGCAGCGCGTATGGCTTCGCTATACGGGGGAGGGCAAGGATGTGACCATGTACTATACGCTGGATGGCTCCACCCCTGATTTGAATTCACCCCAGTATACGGGGGAGCCTATCAACCTGCCCGGCGGCAAGGTCACTTTGAAGGCCATTGCCGTGAATGAGTTTGGCAAAAGCTCCAACGTCAAGGAAGTCGGCTACAAGATCAACAACGTGAAATACCGCATGATGTACAACGAGGAGGACGTATTTGATGGCTTCAAGCTGCTTGCAACTACGCAGGAAGCGTTTGTACAGGCAAATGGCGAGCCCGCCTCCCAGGAAACGGCGGTCATGAAGAACATTGAGGGCGAGTGCCGGAAATTGATCTACAGCTGGGGCCACTGCATTGTCGCGAACATTGAAGGCCAATGGAAGGTGGCGGAGGTATACCAAAAACAGAGCAAGTTTGCGGCGCCAAGAAAAACGCAGATTGGATCGTCTGAAAAGGACATTACCAGCGAATTTCGGGACATGGGCCAGCCGGAAAGCAAAAATGGAGACAGAAGCCTGTATTTTGACGGAAACAGCACGGGCATCGTCAAGCTGGTTTCTGCGAAGGAAAAGAGCATACAGTATGCCTGCTTTACCGTGGAAAGCAACCGCATTGTTCTGCAGTATGATTTGACGAATGGCGTTGTTACCGCCATTACCCACCGCTACGAGCCGTAACGGAAATGTTCTTAGGCCCGCTTTGGCAGCATGCTGCCGAAGCGGGTTCAGACCATTAAAAAACCCAGGGAGGTATCGGAGAGCCAGATGGAGGGATGAAGCGAAGGCGGACGAGGCTGGCGAAACGGGTTCCGCAGCCCGGCCGCCCCCAGTGGGGGCACCAGGCCGGGTGGAGGAAGCTTGCGAAACA
>JAEWNM010000231.1 GCA_023392755.1 Bacillota bacterium | reverse complement strand
CGGCTATTCAGGCAGAGCCATAGAGGTAGGCTATGCTTCCGCCATGTCCCTTGTCACAGGCATTTTCCTGGCGGGCATATCGCTTTTGTATATGCGTCTTAGCAACAAGATGAGCAGCAACAGCTAGGAGGAGGACGCTATGACCGTCAAGCAGAGGAAACGCTTAAGCCATGCGCTGGTCTACCTGGCACTGACCATCGTGTTTTTGTTCACCATATTCCCGATTTTCTATACGTTCATGGGCTCCTTCAAAAGCAATCAGGAGCTGCTCACGTCCGGCAGCACCATTTTCCCCGAGAAGTTCGTGCTGGACAACTACGTGCAGGCCTGGAAGCTGGCGAATTTTGAAAAGTATACGTTCAACAGCCTGTATATGTCGGCGTCCATTGTTTTGGGCACCATCATCACCAGCACGGTGGCCGGCTACGCTTTTGAGCGCGGGAAATTCAAGGGCAAGAACATCATGTTCGGCATGGTGGTCTCCTCCATGTTCGTTTCCCTGGGAAGCCTGACGCTGTATCCCATTGTATCCATCGCCAAGTGGATGGGCATCAACAAAACGCTGTGGGGCGTTATCATCATCCGCGTCGTGGGCCTCAACGTCACCAACCTGTTCATCACCCGCACCTATATCCGCTCCATCTCAACTGAGATTGATGAAGCGGCCAAGATTGACGGCTGCTCGTTTTTCGGCATCTTCCGGTATATCATTTTTCCGCTGCTGCAGCCGCTCATTGCCACCATTGCCATTTTGGAATTCCGCCACTCCTGGAACGATTATCTCCTTCCCATGGTGTTTACCCTCTCCAACCCCAGCCGCATGCCGCTGGTGGTAGGTGTGGTGAACCTGAAAAGCTCGGGCGAGGCCGCATCGTCCTGGAACCTGATGCTGGCGGGAACGGCCATTTCAATGCTGCCCATGATAGTGGTCTATATGATCTTCAACCGCTACTTTATTGAGGGCCTGACGGCGGGCGCCATCAAGGGATAGGCAATGAAAACGGAGATATCGGTTTTGTTCCGTTCCGAGGCGGCGGAGTTTGCGGCGGGCCGCCTGCGGGAGGTGCTGAATCAGAAGAAGGTATCCCTTTCCCTGACGGTATCCCTTGGGATGGATATACCCGGCCAGGGATACCGTCTTTCGGAGGGTGATGGCGGTTTTGTGCTTTTGGCGGGCGGGGAAAGCGGCGCCATGTACGGACTGATGGACATAGCCGATCATGTGGCGTGCACCGGCACCGCAAAGGGGATGAAATTGGGGGAAAAGCTGCCGTACATCAAAAAGCGCGGCATAAAGCTGAATGTGCCCCTGGACGCCAGAACCCCCAGCTACACCGATTGCGGCGACTCCGCGCAGCAAAATATAGCCAATATGTGGGATATGGATTTCTGGCGGGGCCTTTTGGACCGCATGGCCCTGGCACGCTATAACGTGCTTACGCTGTGGAATCTGTGCCCGTTCCCCTCCATGGTCAGCGTGCCCGAATACCCGCGCGCGGCGCTTTGCGACGTTATGCGGGGCGCGTACCCCGCGGGGGGCACATCCAGGGCGCTTGGGTTTTACACGCCTCAAATGAAGCGGACACTGATCCGCATAAAGAGCATGACCATCGAGGAGAAAATGGATTTCTGGCGGGCGGTGATGGCGTACGCCGCTTCGCGCTGCATCGCCGTTTACCTGTTCACCTGGAATATCTATCTGTACGGGCTGGAGGATGCGGGCTATCGCCTGACGGAAAGCCCGGCGGACGAGCGCACCTGCGATTACTACATGCGTTCGGTGGCCGCGCTTGTCAGGGCGTACCCCCTGCTGGCCGGCATCGGCGTGACAGCGGGTGAAAACATGAACGCTTCCTGGACGGAGCAGCAGGATGTGCATTGGGTGCGCAAAACATATGGCCGCGGCATAGAGCTTGCGCTCAGTGACCAGCCGGAGCGGAAATTCGCCCTGATCCACCGTTCCCACATGACCACCGTTTTTCAGATGCAGGAGGCGTTCGAAGACTTTTCGGCTGATTTTGAGCTGAGCTTCAAATACTCCATGGCCCATATGGCCACGGTGGAAAAGCCGCATTTTGGCGACTCGTTTTTTGCGCAGCTTGGGCCGGGGCAAAAAACATGGCTCACCTTGCGAAACGACGACTTTTACACCTTTCCCTGGGCTGATCCCGATTTTTTGGGCGAGTATGTCAAGAATATGCCCCGGGATGTGATGGCGGGCTTTTATGTGGGTGCGGACGGCATCATCTGGGGCAGGGATTATCAAAGCAGAAATCCCGCACTGAACGGGCGGTACGTGGTGGATAAGCACTGGTTTGCTTTTTCCCTGCTGGGCTTCGCGGGTTACCAGGGAACCCTGTATCCCGGACAGGCGCAGGCGATGCTTAAGCAGCACTTCCCATCGATGCCGGCGGAAACATTGCTGGCGGCCTGGCAAAACGCATCCCGTGCGGTGCCGCTGCTTCAAAGGGTCTACTGGCGCCCGTATGACTTCCAGTGGTATCCCGAAGCGTGCGTAAGCCTTGACGAGGAAGAAAAGCAGTTGGTATTTCACGACCTGAACCATTTCATGCAGGGCGTTGCCTGCCCCGGAAGCGGATACCTTTCCGTTTCGGAAACGGTTGACGCCATGCGGGAGGGCTGCGCGCTGTCCCAACCCAACGCATTGTCTGTGGCCGGGGAGATCAGAGCGTGCTGCCATGTATCCGGGCAAGCGCTGAAAATGCTGCCCGAAGCGCAAACGGCGCAGGAGCGGGAGCTGATTGCGGACATAGACCGCATGATTGATCTGGGGCTGTATTATGCCGACAAGCTGACGGCGGCCGTTCGCCTTATGCTCTACAAAAGGGCAGGCAGCCAGGAGGACCTTCGCCTGGCCCGGGCGGCGGCGGAGTCGGGGTACAGCCGCTATCTATCCTACTCCCAAAAAACCGCGGTTTTGTACAAACCGCAGCTGCTCAGCAGGCTGCGGGGTGTGGTAAGCCCCGAGCAATTTGATGTGCGGGCAGGTCTGGATGTGCTGATAGCGCAGGATGAGACAAGATAAGGAGGCCGGGCTATGAATGTTTTTATGGGTGAAGGAACGGGCAGGGTGCTCAAATTGTCAATTCAGCGCGGCGAGAAGCTGCTGGAAAGCATTGAGCAGGAGCTTATCAAGCAGGGCATCACCGACGCGGTGGTTGTAAGCGGGATCGGCACGCTGGACCGGTTGGTGTACCACCGTGTGACATCGCTGGACCCGTCCCCCAAAGAGGAGTTCATTACCATCGACAGCCCGCTGGAACTGTGCAGTGTGCAGGGCTTGGTAGCGGCGGGCAAGCCGCATCTGCATCTTGTGGCGTCCGATGAAGCCGGGACGTATGCGGGCCATCTGGAACCCGGCTGCACCGTTTTGTATCTGGCGGAGATCGTCTTGCTGGAAACCAGGGGCGAAAAGCTTAAGCGGGTAAGGGATGAAAACAAGCTCATGCAGCTTACGCAAAAGGCATAGCCTTTTGCAGTGCAGCGAGGGAAAAACTCAACAAAGTGGCGACAGCCACTTTGTTGGTACATTAAGGCGTGAGCCTTGAAATAAATATGTAAGGAGATTTTACCCATGACACGCACCGAACTGATTCAGGAATTGCGTAAGTACCGCTGCGCCGACCTGTCCGACGGCATGGATGCATTGGGGCTCGTCAACAAGGGGACCATGAGCGACGCCATGCGGCCGCTTCGTCCCGGCATGGAATTCAAGGGCTACGCCTATACGGTGAAGCTCCTGCCCAAGCAGGATGGTGTAAAGGCCTGCAAAACCGTGGAGGAATGGCGGGAAGAGCTGGGCAAGGGCTGCAATGATATCTACCGGTTCGTGGACGGCATCACACCCGAAACGGCCAAGGATATGGTTGTCGTCATCGATATGGACGGCGTTGTGGGCGGCGTATGGGGCAGCGAAATCGCCATGAACACCATGATCCGCGGCATATCGGGCGCCGTGATCGACGGCGGCTGCCGCGACAGCTATGAAACCAACCTGGAAAAGGCCAACGTGTTCTGCACCCACCGCACCTTTAACCATGCCTACGGGCGCGTTACCTTTGGCGGTGTGAATGTTCCCATCAATTGCGCGGGCGTTTTGGTCAATCCCGGCGACATCATCTGCGCCGATGACGACGGTGTGCTTGTTATTCCCTACGATAGGGCGGAAGAAGTTTTAAAGTTCGCCCATATGCAGTTGGAGGACGACATCAAGACCCGCGGCGAGCATTATCAAAAGCTGGGCTTTGAAGCCGACGATACGCTCCGGCGCCTATAATCAAAGGCGCATGCTCCCGGCGGATGTCTGCCGCCGGGAGTTTTTTGCCATATGCAAGGAGGAATGAGAATGGATTCCCTTATGCACCGCAAGGCCACGTGCCGCCTTGTCATCCGGGATAAGGCGGGTTTGCCTGTCAAAAACCGGGAGTTAAAAGCCGAAATGACGCGCCACCGCTTCTGGTTTGGCTGCGGCGCTTTTGATACGCTGCCACTGCTTGATGCGGCTACGCCCGCGGAGCAGAAAATGCATCTGCAAACCTTGCTGGACGCCTGGCTCGAGCTGTTCAACCTGGGTACGCTGCCTTTTTATTTGGGCCGGTACGAGCCGGAGGAGGGCAAGCCGAACCAGGCGGGCATGGAGCTTGCCGCCAGGTGGCTTAGTGAGCGGAGGATCACTTTGAAGGGGCATCCTCTGTGCTGGCATTCGCAGTCGGCCAAATGGCTGCTGCCCAAAACGGAAGAGGAGATAATGGATTTCCAGCTTCGCAGGATACAAAGGGATGTGGGCGCTTTTGCCGGGCTAGTAGACATTTGGGATGTAATAAACGAAGTGGTGATCATGCCGGTGTTTGACAAAGAGGAAAACGGCATCACCAGGCTATGCAGGAAAACCGGGCGGGTCGAACTGGTGCGCCGTGTATTTGAGGCGGCCAGGAGGGCCAACCCCAAAGCGCTGCTGATACTCAACGATTTCAATATTTCCGACAGCTATCAGATTCTGGCGGAGGGATGTCTTGCGGCGGGTGCGCCCATCGACGTCATCGGCATACAATCCCACCAGCATCAGGGCTTCTGGGGGCTGGAGAAGCTGGAGCGTATCCTGGAGCGCTTTGAAACATTGAAGCTGCCCATCCACTTTACCGAAAACACACTGATTTCCGGTAATTTGATGCCGCCCCACATCGACGATTTGAACGACTACAAAATACCCTCCTGGCCAAGCACTCCGGCCGGCGAGGAGCGGCAGGCGCGGGATGTGCAGATGATGGCGGACTTTTTGTTTGGCCGGCCAGGCGTTGAGGCGTTCACCACCTGGTGTATTGTCGACGGGCGGTGGCTGGGCGCACCGGCCGGCCTTGTGCGTGCAGACGGCAGCAGGAAGCCCGCGTTTTACGCCTTGAAGGAGCGCATCAAGGGTGACTGGTGGACGCGGGAAACGCTTGTCACCGATGAAAACGGCTGCGCGGAGCTTACCGGGTTCATGGGGGACTATATGCTTTCCCTGGGCGGGGAGCGGGCGGAATGCACGCTTGAAAAAGGCATAACCCAAATGCATATCACAATCGCCTGAGGAAAGCACCGGGCGCCCTGCCCGGCGCTTTCCCCTGCGGCGCGTAAGCTATGTTATAATTGCGTGCAAGGGGCAGGCAAAGAGGGGGATGCAAATTGCGGCAACAATGGTGGAAAGGCTATCCCTGGCGGATGATTCAAACGAACCTGCGTGAAATTGACATGCTGGATATCAGCGCCGTGGAATATGCCCAACAGCTCGAAGCGTTTGGCGCGACAGTGGCGCTGATCAATGTGGGCGGCATCATTGCTAGCTATCCTACGGAGCTTCCTGACCATTTTCAAAGCCCGTTTTTGCAGGGTGATTCGCTGCCTGATGTGATTGGCGCCTGTCATGCGCGGAACATACGGGTTATTGCCCGCATGGATTTTTCGAAAATACGCCTGCCTGTCTATGAGCGCCATCCAGACTGGGCCTACCGGCGGGCGGACGGGGAAATCGTGAACTACAACGGCGATGTGCACGCTTGCATCCTGGGCGGCTATCAGCAGGATTACAGCTTTCATATCATCCGTGAGGTGCTTAAAAAGCTGGATGTGGACGGCCTGTTTCTGAACATGGGCGGCTTTAACGAGCGTGATTACAGCTATACGCATCACGGTTTCTGCCATTGCGAAAATTGCAGGCGGCTGTTTCACGCGCGTTATGGCTATGACATCCCTCTCCTGGCGGACATGAATGACGGGGCGTACCGCGCCTATCTGTGCTTTAAGGAGGAGGCCGTCGGCGAGCACAGAAAGAAGCTGGTGGCCTTTGTACGGTCTATCAATCCCAATATTGCCATCGATCAGGAAGATTTTTTCCGTATGGAATCCAATACGGAATTCAGGCGCCCGCTTCCTTATTGGCAATACAGCGCTTCCTCCAATACAAGGGCGCTTCGGGGCATAGCGGGTCAATGCGCAGTCAGCAACACATCGGTGGATTTTATCGGCTTCTTTTTCAGGCATGTGGCGGTGAGCGCCCCGCAGCAAAAGCTAAGGCTGTGGCAAAACCTTGCGAATCTGGGCGGCCTGGATTACTACCTTATCGGCCGGCTGGACAACCATCTTGACCGTACGGCCTTTGCGGGCGTAAAAGAAGTGTTCCGCTTTCATAAGGAGCACGAGCAGGAATATCAAAACCTGACATCCGTGGCGGATGTGCTTGTGCTTCGCTCCGATATCTGGAATGCAAGGGAGGAAGAGCGCGGCTGGGTGCGGGCTTTGACGGAAGCCCATCTGTTGTTTGACGAGGCGATGGCAAGCACGATCGGCGGCCATTCCCTGGACAAGTACAAAGCGGTGCTTGTCGCCGGAATCGAAACGCTGGCGGATGAGGCGGTAACGGCGCTGGATGCGTATGTTCGCGGCGGCGGCACGCTGATTGTGTGCGGGATGAGCGGCCGGTACGACGGCCGCCACCAGCCAAGGAGCATGCCCTGCTTCAAATGCCTGGGAATCGAGAAAATGGCCGTCGGGCATGAAAATATGCTATCCTCCATGCTGCTTGCCGGAGATAAGGACAAGGCCTTCCTTCCGTCCATGCGGGATACGGATGTGCTGATGCTGGGGGAGGATTATGTATATGCGCAATACGCCGGGGAGGCCGTGCGGCTGCTGTCGCTGGTCCCGCCGCACCCCATCGGCCCGCCGGAGCGCTGCTATTTTACGCAGGTGACAGATCATCCCGGCATTGTGCTGAATGCCTACGGAAAGGGAAAAGGTATTTTTGTGCCATGGCTCCCCGGCGGGCTGTATTATCGGGAGGGATATGAAAATACGTTTTTCTTCATGCGGGATGTTTTGTGCGGCATAGCCGGCGTGCGGCCCGCGGGCGAAGACCTAACGGAGATGGCCGAGGTGACGGCAAGCGCCAACGAGCATCACATGCTTGTACAGCTTGTAAACAATTCGGGCCACTTTGGCACTTCTTACATGCGGCCTGTCCCGGTGGGGGATGTAAAGGTGCTGGTGCCCTGCCGCCGCCGGGTATCATCTGCCCAAAGCCTGCTGGACGGGCGCGATATCAGGTTTGAGCAATGCGCGGAGGATGTGCGCCTATGGGTGGGCAGCCTGTGGGAATTTGAATGTGTCAAACTGCTCTTTGCGCAGGACTGAAACAAAATGCGCCTCCCGCCTTTACTTTTGCGGGAGGCGTTTTTTTCGGTTATCCGGGCTCGTGCTTTCCCTTCCGGGATACGCACCTTGCAAAGCGCGGAATGCCCTCAGTCGTCAATACGTGTGAGAATCAGTTCATCCCCCGGCTTCATGGCAAACTCGAACTTGCTGCCGGACAGTTCGGAAGCCGTACCGCCAAGGACGGCCTTCACCCGCTCGCCCGCCCAGGGGTTCATGATGACCAGCCTATCTTCCCGGGTGGCTGCGGCCCTGACAAATTGTGTGGCCCCGTTTTCAAACGAAGAGGAAATTTTGAAACCGCCCCGGCTCCAAAGCTCGAATTCCGCGTTCCATTCCGAATTCCAGGCAGGGAAGATTCTGACCACCGGCTGCAGCGTGGGCGCGCCGCCGGAGCACTGCAAAAGTCCCATTTGCAGCCCCGCCGCGGCGTTGCCAAGGCGCTGTGCGCTGATGGCGTTGATGCCCTCCCTGGCGGTAAGCCGGTTTTGATATACAGCCTGAGCGCCGTTTTCCACGAAGAAGCAATGTTCGTTGGCCGCGGTCTCGCTGTTAAGCTGCCTGATGATGTTATCGCACAGTATATCGCCCCGGCCCATGGCGGCAAAGATGCGCGGATAGGCGGACATTTCGCTGGACAGCCAGCGCGTGGCCGCCCCGGCGTTCTCCATGTTGGACCTCAGCGTGTTCTGTCCGATTTGATACAAGGCGGGGTTGACCTCTGCCGTTTGGGCGTTGCACAGGTCAAAATAGACGCAGGGCTCGGGCTTGACGGCATTATGGGCGCGGCACAGGGGCTTGCCTCGGGAGCCGACCCAGATTTCGCTGCCGTCCTCGGGGATTTTCACGCCCGCCTCGGTATCCCGGCTGGTGGGCAGCGGCGCGATATTGTTGAGGATTTCCTGCCAGACGGGAACCCGGTCCTTATCCGCATGAAGCAGCCCGGCGGCGTGGATGGCGGTGGGGAACAGGCCGTGGATGGCCGTCAGGGAGCCCAAAGTATCCTTTGCGCCCCAGAAGCTTTCGCCGGTGTTGGAGTATAGAATGTGGTATTTGCCGTCCGCTTCCTTGACAAGGTTGGGGTAGGTGGCAAAGAATTCGGTGACGCCCCTGAGCATGGGGTAGGCGATGTCCCGCAGGAATTCCACATCCTTGGTATACTCGTAGTACAGCCAGTAGTGGTAGGCCAGGCAGGCCATGCTGCTGAAGATGTGGGATACATGGGCAATGGGGCCATAGGGCGTGTCATTGAACTTCAGCTGGCCGCGAACCCATTGGGTGTCGGTGGATTCACCCACCAGGAAATTCCATCTGGGCTCAAAGGGGTTTTTGCCGCTGGCAAAGTCACGGAAGGCCTGGGACCGCTCCGCCCAGGGCTTGCGCATGAGCATCAATTCCCGAAGCTCCTCCGCAATATCCTCCGGCAGCTTTTCCGGTCCCCAGACATAGGTGGTTTCGCCGATGTAAATGCCCTTGGCACCCCAAATCTGATCCGCAGCTACCTCACTCGATTCGTACATGTTGAAAAACATCTTGAAGTACGGCTCCAAAAGCTCATTGTGGCCGCTGGGCAAAATGGCGTTATAGGTGAGATTTAGGTTATTCCACCACTGCATGGCGCCCCAATGGCGGTGATCGCCCCGGGGGCTGAAGAGCAGCCCGCCGAAATTGGGGGCGTACTCGCTGTTGCGTGAGCAGCTGGCCATGATATAGAAGAAGTAGGTATAGTGTACAGATATCTTTTCCGCGTCGGGGCTGCCCCAGAGCCTTACGTAGGACTTTTCCCAAAACTTGTGCCACCAGGCAATGTGTGCGGCGTACAGGGCGTCGTATCCGGTGCCATCCGCCTGATTGGCCGCGTCAGCCGCCATTTTCACCACGTCGCAATCTCTGTCGAAGGTCGCGGCGGAGGCGATGTAGAGCAAAAACGCTCCTTTTTCCGGCTTGAGCATCAATTTGGCCTGGGTCTCCGCCTCCCTTCCGATGGCGGAAATGTGCTGGGGGGGCAGCGTAGGCGCGGTACCGTTATTTTCATTGTCTATGCGCAGGTATCCGTTCCGGCCCACCACTTTTACCGCCACGGCGGAGGCGCAGTAGAAATCATCCTCAAAAAATTCCTGCTTCAACACGGCCATGCCATTTACGCGGTGCAGCGTAGAATAAGCGACATGGCTGCGGGTGCGGACGACGCTGTTTCGCAGCATGCGAAGCCTGATTTCAATCCCTTCCGGCGCGGCCCGGCCATCCTCAATCCGCAGGGCAAACGCATCCACATCATCGGCGGCAAAGCCTTCCACTTGCAGGCCGTGGGCATTCAACTTTGCCCGTGCGTCATACACGTTCAGCTCCTGCCGGGTGGTTTCGTCAAAAACATCCGGACCGAATCCGGAAAAATCCACATCCACAAAGGCGCAGGCATAGCCGTAATCCTCATGGCAGTCGATGAAGCTGTTGGTCTGATTGCCGTTGGCGTACAAATCCACCCGGTTGATCTGCATTTTAAGCGACGCGGGGGATGTCCACAGCATGGAACCCATGCGCCCGTTGCCGATAGGCAGGCCTTCCTCACAGCGTTTCACCGTGCCTTGGTAAGATAGGTTGGCCTGTTCCACCAATGCTTTGTAATCCATAATACTCCTCCTTCTTTGGAAAGAAAGCGCCCCGGTGGCATAATACCTTAAACGGGGCGCAATCATTAATTAAACAAGAAAATGCATCAGTCGTTTTTCCAGGCCTGGTAGGTCTTGTTGGTAAGCTCCACCAAGGTATCAAGGCCCAGGTCGCGCATGTTCTGCACGTAGGTATCCCAATCCTTTTCAATATCCATTTCGCCGGTGACAAAGGCAGCCAGCGCTTCCTGGCCATAGTTTTGAATATTGATACGGATGTCGGTGAGCACCTCGGTGTCTTCCGGAGAGAAGTTCATATAGGGCACGGTACGGTTGACGCGATAGGGCTCATAGCAGGTCTTGGTCTCCTCATACAATACTTTTTCGATATTGTAGGCGTTGGGGTCAGCGATGGCCGCGCCGTTGCGCTCATAGGCGGGGAACGTCATGGGGCCCAAGTCGCCCCAGTTGGCTGTTTTGATGCCGTTCACTTCATCCGGCAGCTTGCGGAACAGCGCGGGACCGCCGTCGATACCGATGTCGCCGGGCTGCGCGCGCTCCCAGCTGACGCCTTCCTTGCCGTAGCGCACCGTCATATCCTCAAAGGTTTCCTTGTTGCGGGTGGCAACGGTCATCAGATAATCGCCCAGGCGGTATGCCGCTTCCGGATATTTGCAGGAGGACGTGATCAGATACCTGAATCCCGCGCCGCCGGATGTGGTATCGGGTGCGATTCTGCCCGCGGGGCCTTCCAGGGGGGGCAGAGCAACATAATCAAAGAACTCGGGGTTATCGGTGCTCGCGGCTGCCACGGCAAACATGCTGACAAAGGAACCCAGCTTGTTTCCGTCGCCCGCGCCGGTGAGCAGCTTCAGGCTGTCGTTGGTGTTGATGAAAATTTCCTTGTCCATCAGGCCTTCTTCATACAGCTTGCGGAAGAAGCGCAGGCCTTCCCGGTAGCCGTCGGTAGTGGCACCGAAAGCCACCTGGTCGCTGTCATCCCGGTACAGCCAGTACTTTTCATAAGACGTGCTGTACTGGAAGGCGTTCATCAGGAAGCAGTCCAGCGTGCCGCGGGTCCACATGGAGCCGACGGTGCCTGACAGGGGCACTTCATCCTTGATGCCGTTGCCGTTGGGGTCTTTGTCGCGGAAGGCCACCAGCACGTTGTGGAACTCGTCAAGCGTGGCGGGCATGGTAAGCCCCAGCTTGTCAAGCCATGCCTTGTTGATGTAAAATTTTTGGTTGGCGGTCATGTGATACGCGCCGTCGCTGGTAGCGGGCAGGCCGTAAATTTTTCCGTCCGGCGCGGTGATGGCGCGTTCCTTTGCCTTGTCCAGCGCATAGGCCTCATAAATCGCATCGCCATATTCGGTGATCAGATCATTCAAGGGTAGCAGCAGGCCCTGCATGCCGTAGGAGAAAACCTGTTCCGTGGTAATGATGGCGCCGGAGTTGGAAAGAAGAATGATATCCGGCAGATCGGTGTTGGCCGCCATGATTACCCGAAGCTTTTCCTTGGCTTCGTTGATGCCGACCTTTTCCCATTGGATATTGATGCCGGTTTTTTCTTGCAGGTAAACCGTCCCGTCATTTGTTTCGATATTGTCGGCCATGTTGGGCTGCAGGTTGCACCAGATCCTTAGCGTAATGGGTTCTTTCGCGATGGGGAATTCGCCCTTGGGGCTTACGGGCTCCTCCGCCAATGCCGGGAAGCACGCGGCCGCAAGCATGAGGACCAGGAGCCAGGATGCCAGAACCTTTTTCATAACATTTCCTCCTTATATATCAGGCGAAGCCTCGCCTAATTGACTGTCAGCCCTTGATGGAGCCTATCATGACACCCCTTAC
Source organism: Bacillota bacterium (assembly GCA_023392755.1). Lineage (GTDB taxonomy): Bacteria > Bacillota > Clostridia > Christensenellales > Aristaeellaceae > JAEWAH01. The sequence continues at coordinate 212 of JAEWNM010000231.1, read as the reverse complement.
GAAAAATTTCTGAACGAAGGGGTAGAGCATTAAAACGGGCACGCTGGAGACAACGATCAGCGCGTATTTCAGCAGGTTTTTCAGCGACTCCCTGGCCACCAGCTCCTCGGCGCTTACCATCATGGGATCAACCTCATTTTGGATCAGTATGGTTCGCAGCACCAGTTGGAGGGGATACATATCGCTGTCGGAGAGGTTCAGGAAGGCGTTGA
>JAEWNM010000212.1 GCA_023392755.1 Bacillota bacterium | reverse complement strand
AATTCATTCATGTGGATGCTGATGACCATGGTGGCCCCTTCATCCTTGATAAGCTGAACCCGCCGCTCCATATCCTGACGCTTTTTGGTGCTGCCCTTTGGCCTTTCTTCATCGCAAAGCGCATAATCAGCCGTGCGGGTGAGCACTACCCTTGCCCCCAGCTTTTCCAGCATCGTGGCCGTTTTCTGCGCCACGGAAAGATTGATCACCTTTTCCCATACGCCGCTGTCCCGCGCCCTAGCACCCCCGTCATATCCGCCATGGCCCGGATCCAGGCATATCACCTGGCCCTCAAGCGGCATCTCCGCCGCTGCCGCCACATTCTGAGCCGGATGGGCCGGAACAGCGGGCCGCGGTGGATATGGGCTCTTCCCGGCCTGAAAGTACCCCTGCGCACCTATCAGCAAAAAAAGAAAAGCGCCGCACAGGCATAGGGTATACAGCCGGCGTTTTACGAAATCGTGACGACGTTTCGCCACTTTTTCCACATCCTTTCCCGCTGTTATCCTATGCCTTCCCCCTCCCCGCTATGTCCGCATGAACATGCATATGGCCGCGTATGCAACCGTTGCATGCAATGGAGCACTATGCCGGGACCTGCCACAACGCTTTATCCTTCGCGCTTTTCATATGCAAAATGCATACGGCACAGCACGTATGCACTGCATAGCGCGGATATGCTGTACCGTATATGGTGATGAAATAAAAAGTGTTGTTCCCACCTGGATTTCCACAGTATCCACATGGTTATCCACAGTTTTCCACGGAAAAAGGCTTTGAAAACCGCCATTCTCAATGCAAGGCTGTGGAAAAGCCCGTATTGAAGAGAGGTTTTCCACTTGTGGAGACGCACACACATATTTCTTACCAGGTTATTACAATGCGTGTAAAGCCACTGTGCAAAGGGTAACGAAATTGATGGAAAATCGCAGAAAAAGTCGGTAAAATGTCAGATTATCCCGCTTAAATTGTTTCCTTCCAGGGCGATACATAATGAATGTGGATAATGCCGGAAGCAGGGATACGCAGAAGCGGCGAAATGCGAGGACACAAAAAAACCACCCAGGCGCAAAATGTGCTTGGGTGGTTTTGTTCAAAATATCAATCGACTGTAAAGGGCAGCAAGGCGATGGCACGTGCGCGCTTGATGGCCTCGGACAGTTGACGCTGATGCTTTGCGCAGTTGCCGCTCATGCGGCGGGGCAAAATCTTGCCGCGCTCGTTGGTGAAGCGGCGCAGGCGGTTGACATCTTTGTAATCGATGTATTCGATCTTATCCACACAAAAGCCGCACACCTTCCGGCGGGGCTTGCGCCCCCGGGGGCGGGCTCTTTTCTCGCCACGATCCTCAGACATGGGTAGTTCCTCCTTCTAGTAGCGTTAAAACGGTAGCTCGTCCTCATCCACCTGGGTAAAGCCCCCGGCGCCGGACGTATCCATGCCGTGGGTACCGGAGGAGGTGCGGCTTTCGCCGTCCTCCTGCCTGGAGGAGAGGAACTCGATGTCGTCAGCGGTTACCTCCAGGGAGGCTCTGGTCGCGCCATCCTTGCCTTCGTAGGTTGACACGGAGACAGTGCCCGTCACGCAAACCTTGCGCCCTTTTGCCAGATACTTCTGGCACAGTTCGCCCAATTGCCGCCAGGCCGTGATACGGAAGAAATCCGCCTCGGGCTGGTTTGCAGCCCCTTGGGAACTGCGGCGGCGGTTGACCGCGATGGTGAAGGAGCACACATTCAGGCCTGTGCTGGTGGTGCGCGTTTCAGGATCGCGGGTGAGGTTGCCGATCAGGATGACTTTATTCATCTCAAGTACCTCCCTTGGGGGTCATTCCTCCACAACTGGCTCAGTGGAAACTTCCGGCGCAACTTCCGGCGCAGCTTCCTGTACGGCTTCCGCGCTTACAGGAGCGGCGGGGGCAACGGGAATGGCCGCACGCACGGGGCGGGGTTTCACATTGCTGCGCTTTTCTTCAAGCTTGACCACCAGATACCGGATTACGCTGTCGGAGATCTGCAGATTGCGTTCGATTTCCCGGGGGACCTCACCACCTGCTTTGAACGTGGTCAACACATAGTAGCCTTCGGTTTTGTAGTTGATGGCGTAGGCCAAGCGGCGCTTGCCCCACGTTTCATCCACCTTTTCAACCTCGCCGCCGTTGGACACGATCATCTGGGTAAACCGCTCGATCAGTTCTTTGCGGGCGGAATCCTCCAGCGCGGTGTCGATGATGTAGGTCAGTTCGTACCTATTCATACCTTTCACCTCCTCATGGACGTATGGCGCCGCAACACATGCGCAGCGCAAGGATGTGCCAATTACGGATTATATCATCCCCTGGTATGAATTGCAAGAAAAATTTCATAATTCGTCAGGATATATTTGACAGCTCTTTTACATCATGATACCATCAGGGGGGAGGCCCGATAGGAAAGGCGGGGAACACTGTGCAAAGCTTCCATCGGCCCGCGTTCTATCCCGTGCCGGGCGCATCGCTGCTGGTGCTGTTTGTGCACGGCTTTCTGGGCGGGCCGGGGCAATTCGAAGGCATGGTACGCGCGGTAAACGCGGCAGGCTATGCTGCGGAAACACTGCTTCTGCCCGGCCATGGCGGGCGCTCCTTTGATTTTGCCCGCCATACGGCCCGGGAGTGGCAGGAAGCCGTTAACGCGGCCCTTGCGCTGCGCCTTTCCCAGTACGATAAGGTGGTGCTGATGGGCCATTCCATGGGCGGGCTTCTGGGTATAAACGCATCGCTGGAGGCAGGCCCAGCCCACGGCCTTGTGCTCTGGGAAACGCCGGTCCGCTTAAAGCTCAGGCTCTCCGGCATTAAAAACGACCTTACGGTGGCTCTTTTGCCTAAAAGGCTGCAAAGCCCGGTAGCCAAGGCCTACCGCCATGCCGCCAATGTGCGCTTCTATACGCCCATGGGTTACCTGTTGACCATTCCAAGAGCCGTGGAACTGCTGCGGATGATGGCGGCCACGGAGCGGGAGCTTTTGAGGGTCAACTGCCCTGTGCTTCTTATCCAGTCCAAGGCGGACGAGATCGTCCATCCCCAAAGCATGGAAAGGCTGAAAAAAGGCCTGGAACATGCCAAAATCAAAACGCTTGCGCTGGATGCATCCTGGCACGCCTATTCCCCTGACGAGGAGCAGCGGCGGCTTGAGACCGAATTGACGCTCTGGCTCAAAGGCGTGTAAAATCAAGCAATATCAAGGGAAAAAGGCAATCAAAAATTTGCGGGAAGGCCCTTGACATTGCAACTGCTTTCGTGTACAATACATTTCGTCGCTCTTAAGATGCGGCCGTATGACGGGGTGTAGCGCAGTCTGGTAGCGCACGTGCTTTGGGAGCATGGGGCCGGGGGTTCAAATCCCTTCACCCCGACCACAATGCCTTCTCCCCTCAGCTTCACAGGGCTCCTTGGTCAAGCGGTTAAGACACCGCCCTTTCACGGCGGTAACAGGGGTTCGAGTCCCCTAGGAGTCACCATTTCCCTTTAGGGTATGGGCCTTTAGCTCAGTTGGTCAGAGCGGCCGGCTCATAACCGGTTGGTCCGGGGTTCAAGTCCCTGAAGGCCCACCAGCCATTTGGCCCGGTAGTTCAGTTGGTTAGAATGCCAGCCTGTCACGCTGGAGGTCGAGGGTTCGAGCCCCTTCCGGGTCGCCACTTTCCCTATCGGGTCTTGAACAACGAGCAGCGCGCTGACGTAGCTCAATTGGCAGAGCAGCTGATTTGTAATCAGCAGGTTGCGGGTTCAAGTCCCATCGTCAGCTCCATCCCCTTTTCGGGGCGGTTCCTAGCTCATTGAAAACCTTAT
>JAEWNM010000059.1 GCA_023392755.1 Bacillota bacterium | reverse complement strand
GAACGCCACAATCCAGCAGTATGCTCCCTATAAGCCTCCGATCGAAATGTGCCACAATACCAGGCTCTACTTCGAGGCGGAAGAAGCCCGCAAGCTCTCCGAGATCAACACGGACCTGCAAAACTATGTGCGCAACTCGTTGGCGGAGTTTGTAACAGGCGTCAGAAACCCCAACGACGACGGCGAATGGCAGCAGTATCTTGACGAGCTTAAATCAATAGGCTATGAAGAGTACATTTCCATTCACCAGGCCCGCTACGACAAGCTCAAATAATTCCATGCAAAGGGCTTTGTAACAAGGTATCCAAAAGGGGCTGTCTCAAAGCGAATGAATCGCAGCGAGACAGCCCCCTCATTTCGTTTTTGTCAAAACCCAACGCCTGCGTAAAAAGCCGCAGCAGCGCCTGAAACAGCCCCGTTGCGGATTGCAAGTATTACTTGCCGTCTTCCTTATACCCTCTTGGCGTAATGCCATAGCAGCGTTTGAATGCCTTGTAGAATGTGTTCAGGTTGCTGTAACCTACCTTTTCCGCAATTTCAGCCGTGGTCAATGCTGTGTCCTTGAGCAGTTCAACCGCCCAAGACATGCGTTTTTGCTCAATGTACCGATGGATATTGGTACCGTTGCTTTGCTTGAAAAAGCTTGAGATATAGCTCTCCGTCATACACAGCGAGCTGGCGATAGACGCAAGGCCAAGGTTTGGATCGCTGTAGTTTTCCTCAATGTATCCGATGATTCTGTCTTTCAGGCCCTGATACGTGTTGTTATTTCGCAGGTCAACGAAATGACAGTATATGTTAATAACCGTAGACATGTACTGCATAATTTCGCCGATGTCCCTGGCACCCTTCATATTGTTAAGGCTCAGCTCTATCTCCTTGATTTTCTCGCTGTCAAGGTCTGCAAACTTTGATTCCAGCAAAAGCGTTGTTTCACAAAGCAGGAAAATAAATCGATCCCGCTGGACTTTGGATGCTTCCAGCACATCCTTGTTTCTCTCGAACAGCTCTTTGATCGCCCGCATCGCCGCATTGGAATCGCCGGAGCTGATAATATTGCACAGCCGCTGCGCATCATCCAGGCCGTATGTCAGCCTGTTTTTCCTGCTGGCAGAGCTGTCATACCAGGCGATATCATATCTGCCCAGCATGTTCATATTGTACAGCACGTATTCCGCGTTGCGGTAGCTCATAAAAATCTGGTCATGATTCATTACCGTATCGCCAATTCCCCATTTCAGGCTTGCGCCGGAATCGTCCAGAATCTCTTGTCCAATATGCGCGATGCTGTCTTCGATTTGCTCCTTGCTTGGCATCGACATAAAGCACATGGTCACCACAAATCTATCAAAGGCCGTCTTGCAGAAAAAGAGGCCCTTTTCGCGCATATGGGAGAGTACCTCTGATATCTCGAACATAGCCACATCAACCGCATCGCTGTCAAATGCCATGATTCGCGCCGCCGCAACCGAATAAAAGGAGTAATCAAGGATAGATACCTCCCCCTCCATCATCCTCATTTCATCCTCAAGTATCAGCTCCCCTTTAAGCAGCCGACTGTATATAATCTCCCGCGATGAATCCCTGTACTCCTGAATCCTGGCGGCAAGCATCGAATAGCCTTTTGTCATATCCGACATCTTGCCTAGCACATAGCGCAGATCGCTGCCGCCCTTGGCTGCAAGGGTAACGCCGTTTTTATTTTCCCAGTCACCCACCAAACGCAGCAGCGATGTCACAGGGTCGGATATGTTTTTGGAGAAGATAAACGCCAAAAGGATACTGGTGAAAAGCATAACCAAATAGAGGGTAATCAGATTTTGCTGAACCTCTCTGCTGTCTGCGTAAATTGCATCTGTGGGAACGAAATAGGTCACCGTCCAGTCAAGCAGGGACAGCTTTTGGGACCTCCACTCAAAGTCATCTTTCCCCAGCCGGAGCCGCGTGCTCCCGGGGGCCTCCGGCATCAGTTTCTCAAGTGCCATTGCCCTGTCCTGGCTTGCGTAGAGTATATGACCCTCGCTGTCCACAATTATGAGCGCCGAATCATCGTATATGTCATATAGTCCAAGGCTGTGAATCAGCTCGCCCAGTTTCAACCCGGCCATTACAGTCGCTCCCTTTGCTGGATCCGCAAAGGGCAGTCTGTAGTAAAGATCCACATAACCATTGGGTGAATCCTTTGTCACAAAAAAAGCGTTGCTGGCCTGCTGAAGCTGTTCTTTGCGCCACTGCGTATATGGTTTGTTTTCATTGGGAAATTTAAGCTTGAAGAAAATTTCAGGGCGGGTGTCCAGCATATCGGAAGCGATAAAGAGATGGTTAAAGTGATAGTATATCGTCAGCCTGTCCAGAAACAGGCTTGTAAAGGTATACATGGAAAGGTTTTTAGACATGCTCAAAAAGCGCATAAACTCCTTGGGCTCAAAATCCGCGTTGAGCTTTCTCATGCGCGATACAGTTAAGTCTATATAGAATGATAATTGTATATTCAAAACGTTCCGCAAATTCGTCTCTATGCTGTCCACCACTGTGGCAACTACCTGTCCCGTTTCTATTTTCACTTTTTCCTGCTCGGTTTTAACGATGTTTGCATATGAAAAGGTCCCAATCATCAAAAACAGCACCGTTATGATAATCAAATATGTAACAAGGTACCTGAAAAGCACCCTGCGCTTTGGGTTATACACCTGGCTGAACTGCTTTTTGCTTTGTCTGTGTCTTGTCAGGCGCATACCAATGTTTTTTTGTATATCCGACAACTTCATTTTAAACATTGCCGCTCCTTCAATTTCGCGGGCACGGACAAAAGGCCGAACACCCGTATACACCCAGTGCCGTCTCTGCCCATTGTCCGTACACCCAGCCTGATTTTACGATACAGTCTTGACTTGTACCCCAAATTTAGCATGGTTTTGCCCGGATTGCAAGCAATTTCACAGCCACAGGCACACCAAAACGCATGTTTCAAACAATTCCTGTTGACTTTTCCGCTTGCAGGATTATACTGTTTGCTTGCCGCCGTCTGTGGGCGGCGGCTTGCCCGGTTTATTAAGCCGCCATGGCGGTTTATGGAAGCGAAAGCCCCGAATAAGCCAGTCTTTATACGATCTTAATACGGAAACGCCGCTTTTGAATCCCACGTTAACGTCCGCGCCGCTATACTGGTGGGCGGAGGTGAGCCGCGTGCCCGCATGGGTCGTAATCCTGCTGTTCCTTGCCGCGCTGGTGTGCGGCTATATGGGCATGGACGGCCTGGACCGTTTTCTGGAGCACAGGGAGGAATCGCTGCCGCCCGTTCCCAAGGCGCAGACGCTTGTTTTTGGGCAGAACGGAAACGTTATCCCTGTGAGGGAATGGTTCCAAAAGGCCAAAATATGCTATGATGAAATTGACGCGCCAAGCCTGCCCAGGGAAGGCAGCTATGATCTGGTGCTGGCGCTTTCCACAAGCGATGTCGACAACCTTTTGCTTTTGACCCAGGCGAAAAAAAGGTTTGCGGGCGTATCAACCTGCGCGCTGCTGTCCGACACCATGTACCTGCCGGTGTTTGAACAGGCGGGAATCGACTATATTCTCACGGGTCATGGGGATAATGAGATAACGGAGTTGTTGAATCATGTCCATCCGCATGCTTGACAGGCGGAAGATCAATGAAAGCCAGGTGCTGGCACTGGGCTTTCTGCTGGTGATATTGCTGGGCGCAACGCTTTTGCGCCTGCCCATCGCCTCCCGCAGCCGCGTACCCATTCCCTGGATCGACGCCATTTTCACCGCCTCCTCCGCCACATGCGTGACGGGGCTGGTGGTGTATGACACATACACGCAGTTCACGCTCTTTGGGCAGACGGTGATACTGCTTTTGATCCAGGTGGGCGGCCTTGGCTTTATGACGGTGGCCACCATGTTCTCCATGTTCATGGGCCGCAGAATCGGCCTGATGGAGCGGGGCATCATGAAGGAGTCCATCGGCACGTGGCAGGTGGGCGGCATTGTGCGCATGCTCAAGCATGTGCTCATCGGCACCGCCATATTGGAAGGGGCCGGGGCGGTGCTGCTCTCCATCCGCTTTGTTCCCCAACTGGGCTTTTTCGCGGGCGTATACTACGGCGTGTTCCATTCCGTATCGGCGTTTTGCAACGCGGGCTTCGACCTGATGGGCCGCTTCGGCCCCTATACCTCCCTGGTGCCCTACCAGGCCGACGCGCTGGTGAACATTGTCATCATGACGCTGATTGTTGTGGGCGGCCTGGGCTTTGTGGTATGGGAAGACCTGCTCACCAAGCGTTTCCGCTTTTCCCGAATGAGCATGCACGCCAAGGCGGTGCTTGTGTTCAGCGCCGGGCTCATACTGGGCGGCGCGGCGCTGTTTATGTTTCTGGAGCGGGACAACGCGCTGGCCGGCCTGCCCGCGGGCACCCGGGTGCTGGCCAGCCTCTTTCAATCGGTCACGCCCCGCACGGCCGGCTTCAACACCGTCAGTATGACTTCGCTCACCGGCGGCGGCAAGCTTCTCACCATGTTTTTGATGATGGTGGGCGGCAACCCCGGCTCCACCGCCGGCGGCATGAAGACCACCACGGTGATGGTGCTGCTCCTGTCGGCGTTCTCCTACGTAAGGGGCCGGGAGGACATCAACTTTATGGGCCGGCGGCTGGACCCCGCCGTTACCCGCAAGGCCTTCATCATCGCCACCATCTACCTGCTGACGGCCTTCCTGGCCGTAATGGCCATGGTGGCCATGCAGCCCATCCTGATGGAGAACGTGGCCTTTGAGGTGGTTTCAGCCATCAGCACGGTGGGGCTGACAACGGGCATCACGCCCGCCTTGAACCCCGCGTCGCGCATTATTATATCAATGCTGGTATACCTGGGCCGGGTGGGCGGCCTGTCGGTTTTAATGGCCATCACCCACCAGCAAAACGGGCTGAATACAAAAAAGCCCGTTGACAAAGTGATCGTAGGATAAGGAGAAGGAATCATGAAATCCATTCTGGTGATCGGCCTTGGGCGCTTTGGCAGGCATCTGGCCACGAAGTTCGCGGAACTGCGCGACGAGGTGATGGTGGTGGACATCGACGAGGACCGGGTAAACACCCTGGCGCCCATGGTCACCTCCGCACAGATAGGCGACTGCACCGACGAGCGGGTGCTGCAAACCCTGGGCGTGCGCAATTTTGACATCTGCTTCGTGTGCATCGGCAGCCATTTCCAGTCCTCCCTGGAGGTCACCTCACTTTTGAAGGAAATGGGCGCGGCCCGCGTTATCGCCAAGGCGGACAGGGATATACACGCCAAGTTTCTGCTGCGCAACGGCGCCGACGAAGTGATCTACCCGGAAAAGGAGGTGGCCAACCGCACCGCCATCAAGCACAGTGCCGGCCACGCCTTCGATTACATTGAATGGGGCGAGGATTACTGCATCGCCGAGGTTCCGCCGCTTCGGGGCTGGATGGGCAAGAGCATACGCGAGGTGGCTGTCCGCACCGAATACAGGGTGGGCATCATCGCCATCAAAGGGCGCAACGGCATTTCCCAAACCCCCGACGCCGGCTATGTATTTGTCGAAAGCGACCATCTGGTCATCGCCGGCAGCAAAAAAGACGTGGTCAAGCTGCTGAGCAGAACGTGACAGTCCCCGCAGTTTCAAAACGCGGCAATCCTCAAAATGATGGGCGCGCGCTGTTTGCTATTGCCGCTTCCACACCGAGGGGTGGAACAGCACGAAAATCGGGAACAGCTCCAGCCGTCCCGCCAGCATTGTCAGCGACAGCACGATTTTGGAAAATCCGCTGTACCCCGAAAAGCTGCCGACAGGCCCCACCGCGCCAAGACCGGGGCCAATGTTGGAAATGCAGCTGAGCGCCGCCGTGAAGTTGGTTTCCAGGTCATACAGATTATCCAGGGATATCAAAAGCGTGCTGACAAGCAGCAGCAGCACATACGCGAAAAAGAACACCGCCACCTGGGAGAGCATTTCCTCATCTACGGCCTTACCCTCCAGGCTTACCACCTTCACCTTGCGGGGCGCAAAGGTTTTGTGCACCTGCCGCAGCATCATTTTGCCCAGCAGTATGACCCGCGCCACCTTGATGCCACCGCCGGTAGACCCTGCGCTGGCCCCGATAAACATCAAAAGCACCAACACCGCCCGGCTGAACTGGGGCCACAGGTTGAAGTCCGCCGTCGCATAGCCCGTGGTGCTCATGACGCTGGCCATATGAAAGCTGCCGTAGCGCAGCGCCGTAAAGAAATTGCCGTATTTGGGCAAAAGGTTCAGCGTAATCATAAGGGCGGCGGCAAGGGCGATCAGCAAAAACGCCCGCAGCTCGTCGCTTTTTAACAGGTCCTTTACCGAGCCCCTGAGCAGCTTGTAGTACAGCGCGAAGTTCACGCCGAACACCAGCATGAACACGGTGAGGATGCCGTCGATCAGCGGGCTGTTAAATGCGCCGACGCTGGCGGCGTAGTTGCTGAAGCCGCCCGTGCCCGCGGTGCCAAAGGCGTGGATCACAGCGTCGTACACATCCATGCCGGCAATGACCAAAAGCACCACCAAAACGGCGGTGAGCACCGTATAGATCAGATACAGCAGCTTGGCGGTGTCCCCCATCTTGGGCACAAGCTTTGACAGGCTGGGCCCCGGGCTTTCCGCCCGCATCAGGTGCGAGGTGCGGCCCGTCATGCCCGGCAGTATCGCCAGCGTCAAAACCAGCACGCCCATGCCCCCGATCCAGTGGGTAAAGCTGCGCCAGAAGAAAACGCCCCGGTAATCATCCCGCGGGAAGTTTGTCAAAACCGAAGCGCCGGTGGTTGTAAAGCCGCTGACGCATTCAAAAAAGGCCGAGGGCACATCCGGGATCAGCCCGGAGAACACAAAGGGCAGGCTGCCGAAAAAGCTCATCAGCACCCAGGCGGCGCCAACAGCCACAAAGCCTTCCCTGGCCCGAAGGTTCAAATCCCGCGGCCTGGAAAAAGCGCGCATCGGGGCGGCCGCCAAAACCGTCAGCCCGATGGTTTTTACAAAGGCCAGCGTATCCCCGTCCCGGTAGTACAGGGATACGGCCAGGCTCAGTGCCATGGCCCCGGCCTCTATGAGCAGTATCTTGCCCAGTATGTTTAGTAGCAGGCGCTTGTTCATGCCCTGTCCTCCCGGAGGGACAACACCTGGTTAAGGCTTGCGATGCCGTTTTCCCTGGCGACGATCACCACGCTGTCACCGGCCTCGATATGGTCGTTGCCAAAGGGCACAATCACCTTGCCCTCGCGAAAGATCACGGCAACCAGCGCGTTTTCCCTGACGGAAAGCTTGCGAAGCGGCACATCCACATAGGGCGCGCCGGGCTCGGCGATAAATTCCAGCGCCTCGGCCTTGCCGTCCATAATGCGGTATATTTTTTCCACCGCCGTGCCCTGGCCGTCGGCCCTGGCCCTGACGTAGCGCAGAATCGTGTCGCAGGTGATCAGCTTGGGGCTTACGATGGAACCCAGGCCCATGGTTTTGATGATGTCCGTATAATTCACCCGGTTGTTTTTCACAATCACCTTGCCCACCCCGTGGGCCATGGCGTACAGCCCGGTCATCATGTTTTCCTCATCCCGGTCGCACAGCGCCACAAAGGCGTCCGACTGAAACAGGCCCTCCTGGTTTAACAGGTCCTGGTCGGTGCCGTCACCGCAGACGATGTTCACCCCGGGCAGCTGCTCGCTTAACAGCCGCGCCTTCTCCGGCTTGATTTCAATAATCGTCACCTTGATGCCCATGGGCACGATCATCTTGGCCAGGTAATAGCTGATGCGCCCGCCGCCCAGCAGCATAACGCTGCGCACCGACAGCTTGTTTTTGCCAAGATAATTGAAAAACGCGGTGATGGTCACCATGTCGGAGGCGACGTACACCTCATCCCCCGGCTCGATCACAAAATCGCCGTTGGGTATGATCACCTCGCCGCCCCGCTCCACGGCGCAGTATAAAACCTGGGGCAGGCTGCGCAGCTTTTTGCCAAGGTCGCGGATGGGGCAGCCGGTTACAGCGTCGCCCTCCTGGGCGCGGAATTCCACCATTTCCACCCTTCCCCTTGCAAAGCTTTCAATGTTGTCGGCAAAGGGATAGCGCAGCAGCCTGCTGATCTCCAGCGCCGTGGCCCGCTCGGGGTTGATGGCCATGTCGATGCCCAGCACCTTTTGCAAAAGCGTGATGCTCTCGTTGTACTCCGGATCCCTGATGCGGGCAATGGCATACTTGGCCCCCAGCTGCTTAGCGGCAAGGCAGCAGATCATATTGATTTCATCGGTGGCGGTGGCGGCGAGCACGATATCCGCCCGGCCCACGTCCGCCTCCATCAGCGTGCGTATGTTGGCTCCGTTGCCCTTGACGCACATCACATCCAGCGTGTCCATGCTCTTTTGAAGCACATTGTCGCTTCGGTCGACGATGGTCACATCGTGGCCCTCCCTGGCCAGGTTCTCCGCCAGGGTATGGCCCACCTTGCCGTCGCCCACCACCATAATCCGCATAGGGGCATCCTCCGTTTCGACAGTCTAAAAATGCACCAATTTATTATATCACAGTCCAGCGGATTGAAAAGGGCAACATTTTGGTCCTACCCTTTGAAAACCGCGTTCTTTTCATAACCCGCGGTACTTTGACAACCGCCCCGCCCGGTGCTACAATGACCCCAGGAAAGCAGCGCGCCTGCTGTATGCAATCACAGTATGCCATACAAGAAAGGATGTGCGGCAGTGGACCGCAAAACGTATGAGGCCGCCCGGGCCAGAACGCTTGATTATTTTGACAGGGCGGGCATTGTGCTGTCTTCCCGGGAGCGAGAAAACGTGGAGGTGGCGGACTTTTTTCTCTCCGACCTTGGCAGAACCGGGCTGCAGCTGGTTACGTATGTCAATACAAGCCGCTGCTGCGCCAAGGAGCTGGTGCTGTTCCCTGGCCAGACCTGCCCGGAGCACCGCCATCCCGGCGTTTTGGGCAAGGAGGAGACCTTCCGCTGCCGCATGGGCGAGGTATACCTGTATGTGCCGGGCGACGCGGCCGGGGTGCCCAAGGGCCGGCCGCCCAAAGGCGACGAGGCGCATTACACCGTGTTTCACGAAATTGTGCTCAAACCCGGAGAGCAGTACACCCTGGCCCCCGATACAAAGCACTGGTTCCAGGGCGGCCCGGAGGGCGCCGTCGTCTCCGAGTTCAGCACCGCCAGCCATGACGAAACCGACATCTTTACCGACGGGCGGATCAGGCGCGCCCCGGTGGTTACAGAGTAAGCGCCCCGCAAAGCCCGCGAAAAGGGGGGCCGCGAATTGACGCGCGTCAAAAGCGTTTCTGCAAGGGTTGTCAACGTGCTCAAAAGCGCGGCCATACTCCTGGCCACGCTGGGCTTTTCGCTGCTGGCCAACCGCATGGGGCTGAACAAGGAAAGCGTTGTCATGCTTTTTTTGCTGGGCACGGTGCTGGTCACCATCGCCACAACGGGCTATGTATACGGCCTGGCCGCCTCCATGATCCACGTATTCCTCATCAATTACCTGTTCACCCAGCCGGTGCACACCTTTTTGATCGCCAGCTCCAGCGACGTGATGCTGCTGGCCGTGTTTTTCATTACGTCGCTTTTGTGCGGCGCCATTACCTCGCGCCTGAACAGGCAGCGGGAAATATCCGAAGGCAACGCCCGCACCG
>JAEWNM010000343.1 GCA_023392755.1 Bacillota bacterium | reverse complement strand
TCCATGAAATCGCCACAGCCTTTGGGGCTGATACATTCCGCATTCCCTGTTCCTCCTTCGCAGAAATGAACATAGCCTGTTTTTTCGCCTTTTCCATCGGCATGCCGGTTCCTGACGCAGGCCGCCGGCACGCAGCCCGCGCGGGGGTTGCCGAACTCATTATACCGTACACGGCTTAACCGCGCAATTGCAATTATTTGCCGGGCCATGATACAATGGTTGGCATGAAGGGGGCGCAAAAAGGTGCGACTGACATTGATCGGCATCGCCAGCAAGTACATCCATCAATGCCTGGCCCCCTGGTGCCTGAAAGCGGGCCTTGCCCAGTACGGCGTGGACATGCCCTGCCGCGTGCTGGAGCTGAGCATCAACCAGCCCCTGCACGAAGCCATCGCCCGGCTGATGGATACAAAGCCTGAACTGGCGGGGTTTTCCTGTTATATTTGGAACATAGGCATGGTGCGCTCCCTGGCCGCATGCCTGAAGCTTCTCTCCCCGGAAACGGTGATCGTCCTGGGCGGTCCGGAAGCGGGGAGCAGGCCGGACAGCATTTTCCGCGAAATTCCCCAGGCGGATTATGTGATCACAGGGCCGGGTGAATATGCATTCGCGGAGCTGTGCAAACGCCTTGACGCCAGGCAGGATGCAGGCGATATCCCGGGCCTTGCCTATCGCCGGGGAGGCAGCATCCGCGTAAACCCGCCCGCGCCGATGCCGCTGTCACCACCCCCGCCCCACACGCGGGAATGCCTGGAAAGCTTGAATGGCCGCATCATATACGCGGAAACGTCCCGCGGGTGCCCTTTTCACTGCGCCTTCTGCCTTTCAGGCCAGGATGAGGCCGTTACGTTCCTGCCCATCGCGCAGGCAAAGGAAGCTCTGCTCACCGCGGCCGCCTCCGGCGCAAAAACGGTAAAACTGGTGGATCGCACCTTCAACTGCCACAGGGAGCGTGCCTATGAGCTTTTCCGCTTTTTGATCGAAAAGCACAAGGAAGGGGCATTGGGCGGCGTATGCTTCCATTTTGAGGTGGCGGCGGACCTTATGGACCGGGATACGCTTGAGCTTTTGCATACCGCCCCGCCGGGGCTTTTTCAAATGGAGGCGGGGCTGCAAAGCTTTCACGCACAGTCGCTGGCCGCCTGCCAAAGAAAGACCGACCTTGGCAAGCTTTGTGAAAACATTGCCATTTTGCTGTCGGGACAAAATATCCACCTGCACCTTGACCTGATTGCCGGGCTACCCTATGAGGATTTTGCAACCTTCGGCGAATCGGTAAACAAAGCAGTCAGCCTCGCGCCCCACATGCTTCAATTGGGCTTCCTGAAGCTTTTGCACGGCAGCCGCCTCCGTGAGCAGCGGGAGGAGTTCGGCATTTTGAATACCCCGGACCCGCCATATGAGGTCATCAAGACCAAATGGCTTTCCTTTGAGGATATCTGCCGGCTGAAAAAGTGCGAAAACGCGGTGGAGAGGCTTTACAACAGCGGAAAGTTCCGCCGCACGCTGGATTTGGCGTTTCGCCTTGGACCTATTTCACCCTTTGATCTGTTCTGCCGGATCGGCGAGGTTTTCGCCTCCCAGGCAGGAGGCCTGTCGCTGGACGAGTGCACGGAAATGGCATTTTCCTTCCTACGGCAGCTCCCCGGCATCCCTCCCAAGGCGCTGCGGGACGCCATGGCGTTTGACCGGCTGGCCAATGACAGCTCCGGGCGCCTGCCGGATTGCCTGAACGTACATGACGAGCGGCTGGGCCGCGCGCTGTCAGCGCTTCGCCGGGCACATCCGCCGGGGGCAAGGCTGGGCGCCGTCATCCTGTATGACGGCGGCGAACGGCTGCTGTGCGCCGATTATGCGCACCGTCACCCGGTAACGGGGGAATACGCAACATCGATACACCCGCTATGATTTTTCACGCCGCCGGCCGACGCTTTTGCGGATTGCCTTTGCGATGTAGTGCAAAAGCGTATATACCGCCCCGAACGCCAGCACGCCCCACATGCCCATGGCGATGTCCGAAAGCTCCATATTGCCTGTATGGGTCACGGCCTGGCCGATTTCAATGGCAAAAGCCAGCGTGCCCATCACCGTAAGGGTATACACCCAGGCAACGGCGTTTGGGCGCAGCTTTTTAAAAAGCCAGCGCACCGCAAGAAAAAGCAAAAAGCCCGTGACGCCCATCACCAGAAAGTGAAGCTGCTTGTCGCTTAAATACAGTTCAAAGCTGTCGTTTAAATGCAGCAGAAAATCATGAATCTTTGCCACAAGGTCCACGGCGAAATACAAAAAATCCTTCATTCGGTTATCCTTTCTTCAGGCGGCCGTTCCCGCCCATTCAACGATCCCACGGCGGCAAATCCTGCCCAAGGGCAAAGGAGGAATGCTATGCGGCGGTCATCCCTCTATCGGGCTCTTAAGAGCCGGCGGGGCCAGATACTGGGCTTTATGGGCCTGCTTCTTTTGTGGCGGCTGTGCCTGATGGCGTTGTCCATCGATCCCATGAGCCATGACGCCCAGGACTCCTACACGCTGCAGGCGCTGGCCTGGCGGGCGGGTCTTATCCACCTGCCCGCGGACGTTCCCCACCTGGAGCTGGCCGTCTACCGGGAGCAATACTATGTGAGCTTCGGCCCGGTGCCCACGCTGCCCCTTTGGCCGCTCACCTTTTTTTACGGGGAGGAAACGCCCAACCGCATCGTAAACCTTATTTATTTTTTGTCAAGCTATCTGGCAGGTTATTCCCTGTGCCGCCGCCTGGGAAAGGCGGACGGCCGCGCCGCCGTCTGGGCCGCTTTTCTGGTGGCGGGCTGCAACCTTTTGAACCTATGCTGGTTTGGCGGCGTATGGTACCAGGCGCAGGCGCTTTCCTTCCTGCTGACGCTATGTGCCTTCCGGCTGCTCCTTCAAAAAACACCGGCCGCCTGGAGTGCCGGGCTGTGCTGCCTGGCCCTGGCAGTGGGCTGCCGCCCCTTTCAGGCGGTATACGTGGTGCCCGGCCTTTGGATGGCATACCGCAATATACAAAGGAAAACGAAGGCATCGCCTGTTCAGGCGCTGCTGCGGCTTGTGCCCCTATGCCTGGCTCCCCTTATGATAGCCGTGGGCTACGGGCTGTACAACCTAGCGCGGTTCGATTCCTTTTTCGAATTCGGCCACAGCTATCTGCCGGAATTTGTGAAGTACGGACCGCAGTTTTCCCTTGGATATATTCCCCAAAACATGGCCAATGTGTTTCGTATGCCCTGGATCGCGGAGGGACGGCTGGATTTCCCACGTTTCAGCGGCTTTGCGTTCTACCTTGTAAACCCCTTGTTCCTGATAGGCATAGGGGCCGCCATACGCGGCCTTTTGAAAAAGCGGTTCAGGACGCTGGATACCCTGCTGGTATTATGCCTTGCCCTTCATTTTTTCCTGCTGCTGCTGCACCGCACCTTCGGGGGGTGGCAGTTCGGCACAAGGTATTTGATTGACCTGTGCCCGGCCTTGTTCTGCCTTGCTTTGCGCCACCCTGTCAGGTCAAGGCTTTCGGTGGGGCTGGCAATGCTATGGGGTGTGCTCATAAACGTGTACGGCGGGCTTTTCTTTTATCTGACATGAAGATACCAAATTAGACGTTTCATTTTGCATCCCTCCATGGTATAATCAGGAAGAAGAGGGGAGCAACCTCTCCATCCTAAAAACGGAGGTAACGAACATGGATGTTTATGTCTGCACCGTTTGCGGCTATGTCTACGATCCCGCCGTGGGCGACCCCGACAATGGCCTGGAACCCGGCGTACCCTTTGAGGACCTGCCCGAAACCTTTGAATGCCCCGTATGCGGCGTGGGCAAGGACATGTTCGAAAAACAATAAACCTCGGCCAAATGCCGCGCAATAAGGTCCGGGAGACGCTTTCCATTGGAAAACGCCTCCCGGGTTTTTATTTTGTTACCGAATCATCCGCAAACCGCCAGGGGATTTCCTTCCAGGGTGAAGCGGCATAATCGATGCCCACCCTGGGCAGCTCTATGGTATGCGGGCGGAGTCCGTCGTCCTCCAGCCACATTTCTTTCCCGTGGATAAGGTCCAGCCCGCTTTGCCGCCCGGTAACAGAAAAGGCCTTCGTCCATTTTCCGGGACCGTTCAATGGCGGTTCCAAAGCCCGCACCAATGCGGCCTGGGGCGCATCCTTATCCCCCGTCACAACGTTGAACAGCCAGTGCAGCCCGTAGATCAGATACACATAGCTGATGCCGCCCGCCTCATACAACGGCGCGCAGCGCTTTGTTTTACCGTGGCGTGCATGGCAGGCCATGTCCTCCGATCCCCTGTAGGCCTCCGCCTCCAGGATGCGCCCGCGAAGCACCGCGCCATCCTCCATGCGCCTGCAAACCAGCTTTCCGACCAGCTGCGGGGCAACAGCCAGCACATCCTGACGGTAAAAATCCTCCCCTAAACGCCGGGCAGCCATCATTCCACCGCTTTGGTGGCAATCACCGGAACGCCGCTCCCGCAAACATTCTCCAATATGACCTGCCCCATGAAAATGGGCGGACGAAGCTTCAACGCGCGTATTTCACGCATGCACAGGGCGATATCCTTTTTGGGAATGGGTGTTTTCGTTTTCACGCTCAGGGGCATGCGGCGGCCTTCCACCGGCAAAACCGCCGTTACCATGCGCCGAGGCGCAATGCTTTCCTGTTTTGCGTATACCTCCCCGCGCTTGCAGGAGTTTCCGGTGACGGAGACAACCTTCCCATCCTCAACGGCAACCTCCATCCGGCAGCCTACGGGGCAGCTGATGCATGTTATCATCTGTTTCATACACTTACCTCGTTTCCTGGGGAATAATCTCCACCACGATATCGCAGGCCGGGATTGATTTCAAAACCTTCTGTGTAAGGGTGACGACAGCCATTTCGCCGGGGGTCAGGATGCGGCTTTTCCTGCGCAGCAATTCCTGTGCTCCCGCACGCACAACAATGGCCGCGTTTTCAAACACGCCGGCCGGCCGAAACATGATATCCACCGGCGCATACGCCTCCCTCTCCTCGGGCAGGTGCAGCCTTTGGGGTACGGCGCCCCGCACGCCTTCGCCGTCCAGCACGTTCACCACATGGCCGGCAGGCTTTTTGCCCTGTACGCAGGCGGCAGCCGCTGCCCCCGCCCTAAGGCTTTCGGCGCTTACGTGATCCACCAGATCGTGCACATGCAATACGTTTCCGCAGGCGAAGATACCCGGCACGCTTGTTTGAAGCGTGTCGTCCACCACCGCGCCTGCGGTAACGGGCGAAAGCTTGACATTCGCGCCTTCGCTCAGCTCGTTCTCAGGTATCAGGCCCACCGACAAAAGCAGCGTGTCGCAGTCGTAATCCTTCTCCGTGCCGGGAATGGGGATGCGGTTTTCATCCACCCTGGCCACCGTAACGCCGGTAAGCCTGTCCCGCCCCCTGATATCTACCACGGTGTGGCTTAAAAGCAAGGGTATATCAAAATCTTGCAGGCATTGCACAATGTTACGGTTCAGGCCGCTGGAAAAAGGCATGATCTCCACACAGGCCAATACGCTGGCCCCTTGCAGCGTCATGCGTCTGGCCATGATAAGGCCGATGTCCCCGGAGCCCAGGATCAACACCTTCTTGCCTACCATATACCCTTCCAGATTCACGAACTTCTGGGCGGTGCCGGCGGAAAAAATACCGGCACAGCGAGTTCCCGGCGTAGCCAGAGCGCCCCTTGGCCGCTCACGGCAGCCCATGGCCAGAATGACGGCCCCGGCGGAAAACACCTGCAAGCCATGCTCCCTGCTGATGGCTGTGACGGTGTGGTCCTCCTGAACGGACAATACCGTTGTGCCGCACTGTATGGGGATGTTCAGCTCCAGCGCCCTGTCGATATCCCGCTGGGCATATTCCGGGCCTGTCAGCTCTTCCCTGAAGCGGTGGAGCCCGAACCCGTTGTGAATGCATTGGCGCAGGATGCCGCCGGGGCTTTCTTCCCGCTCCAGCACCATAAGATGATTGATTCCCGCTTCACGGGCAGCGATGGCGGCGGCCAGCCCCGCAGGGCCTGCGCCGATGACAAGGACATCCGCCTTGATTGTATCATGGCTCATTTGCTCACTCATGTCGGTCATCCTCCGGCGCAGCCTGCGCAATGGTGCTCACCAGCAGGCGGCTTTCACCGCCGCATTTGGTGACCTGGGTATAGGGAATGCCCAGTTCTTCCGAAAGAATCGCCAAAACCCTTGGGCTGCAAAAGCCCCCCTGGCAGCGGCCCATGCCGGCCCTGGTGCGGCGCTTTACGCCATCGATGGTGTGGGCGCCCACCGGCCTGCGGATGGCCTCCCGTATCTCGGCTTCGGTAACCTGCTCACAGCGGCAGACCAGGCTTCCGTTTTCAGGATTATCCCGCACCGCCCGCGCCCGCTCCTGATGGTTCATGGCATGGAAGGGCTTGGGCCTTTGAACAGCAGGCAAATATTTTTCCTTTTCCTTCAGGCCAAGCGCGGCGGCCACCTGCCCGCACAGCATTTTCGCTATGGCGGGAGCGGCGGAAAGCCCCGGGCTTTCAATACCCAGCGCCTCAAAGGCCAGAGGGGCATCCTTCACCGGGCCAATCACGAAATCACCGTTTGACTCATGGGCACGGATGCCGGAAAAGGTGGTGATGGTCCCCCTTGGCGATGCGTTTTTCCAGGTGAGCCGCGCTTTTTCCAGCACGGTTTTTAGTCCCATGGCGGTGGTGGCAGTATCCGCGTCGTCCAAAACATCCTCGGCGGAAGGGCCCAAAAGCAGATTCCCGTGAACCGTGGGGCTTACCAATATGCCTTTGCCCATTTGGGTGGGGCACTGGAACATGGTACGGGAAAAGGGCAGGTTAACCATTCTGTCCATCAGATAGTATTCTCCCCTGCGGGGGATAATGGTATATTTTTGCCCGGAAATCATGTTATGCAGTTTGGCGGAGTGAATTCCGGCGCAGTTGATAACGGCGCGGGCGGTATACTCTCCCCGGCTGGTCACCGCATGCCATATTCCGCCTTCCCGGAATATTTTGCGCACTTCCGTTTCCATGTGGAATGCCGCACCGTTTTGCGCCGCGTGGTCCGCCAGCGCGAAGCTCAGTTCATAGGGGCTGGCCAGCCCGCTGGTTTCTGCCAGCAGCGCGCCCGTGACATCGGGGTTGACATTGGGCTCCAACGCCAGCACTTCCCCAGGCGATAAAAGCTTCAGGCCGGGAACCCCGTTTTGAATTCCCTGATTATACAATTCCCTCAGGGTATGAATATCCTCCTGCGTAAAACCCAGCACCAGCGCGCCGGGCTGTTGATAGGGCGCGCCCAGCTCCCCGCACAAGCCGGGATACATTTTCGCGCCTTCCACATTCAGCCGCGCCTTGAGCGAGCCGGGCTTGGCGTCAAATCCGGCGTGAATGATGCCGCTGTTCGCTTTGCTGGCGCCTTCCGCCACGTCGGACATCCGCTCCAGCACCGCGAGGCCGGCATGATAGCGGGATAACTCCCGCGCCAGCGCACAGCCAACCACGCCGGCGCCGATGATCAATACATCCAGGTGCAAATAAAATCGCCTCTGTTTCTTTCACAAAAAATTCCAAATATAGCCCATGAACCGACCAGCGTTTTTATTGTAACACAGCATTTTTCCGTTCACCACTGGAATTTGACTGAAATCGGGCATAATTGCACATGGAAAATAAGGAGGCTTCGCGCAAGTTTGCAGGAAACTCCGTACATGCAAAGATATTTGCCGATAAAACACCGCGATCAGCCTGACGATAAATGCACACTGCCCGTAATAGGAATCTGGAAATAACTTTCTTCTTTTTTCCAAAATCTATAGATTCCAAAACATGGCGCATGTTAAAATGGTATATAGTCATGCTGTCGGCGATCAAGTGAATCCCCGGCGGCAAGATTGTACCTTGCAGCAAGACGAATGAGAAAGGCGGTTGTAATCATGAAAAAATTTCTCTCTCTTCTCCTGGCAGCACTGCTGGCATTGTCGATTGTACCGGCCATGGGCGAACAGGCATCGAAGCCTGTAGAAATCACCATTTTCCATACAAACGATGTGCACGCCAACGCCGAGCCATCCTCCAGCGGCATGGGCTATGCCATGATGGCGGGCTATGTGAACGCGGCCAGGGCAGCAAAGGAAAACGTGCTGGTGCTGGACGCAGGCGACACCTTTCACGGCACGGTGTTTGCCACGGCCACAGAGGGCGCCGGCATTGCCCAGGTGCTCAACACCTTGGGCTACGATGCCATGACCCCCGGCAACCATGACTTCAACTATGGGTTTGACCGGCTGAAGGAGCTGGAGGCATCACTCACCTTTCCCGTCATCAACTGCAACATCTATACCGCGGACGGCGCAAGGGCCTTTACACCTTACATCATCAAGGAAATCGCAGGCAAGAAAATTGGCATCATCGGCGTGGCAACGCCGGATATGGTGCCCAAAATCCACCCCGACCGCATCAAGGACCTGCAATTCAAAGGCATTGAGGATGTGGAAGCCTGCATAGCACAGATACAGGACCAGACGGACGCCATTATCCTTTTGAGCCACTGGGGCATTACCGGGGAGACGTTTATCAGCGAAGCACTGGCCAAGCTTGACGGAGTGGACCTGGTCATTGACGGCCACAGCCACGACGCCTGGGCAGAGGGCCGCGCGGTGGAAGGCGGCGCGTTGATCGTATCCGCCGGAGAAAAGCTCAACAACCTGGGCAGGGCGGTAATGACGTTTGGTGAGGACGGACCCACGGTCAAAGCGGAATTGATCCCGGCCCCCAAGGTCTTTGAGGACAGGTCAGTTCTCAAGGCCATTGACGAAATCAAGGCCGCCCAGGACGTAACGCTTAAGCAGGTGGTGGGCAAAGCCGCCGTGGATTTGGATGGCGAGCGCGCATCCGTACGCACCAAGGAAACAAACCTTGGCAACGTGGCCGCCGACGCCATACTGGAATACGCCCAGGCAGAGGTGGCCATCACCAACGGCGGCGGGATCAGGGCCAGCATTCCCGCAGGAGACATCACCCTAAAGGATGTAGTCACCGTCTTCCCCTTTGGCAACATCGTGGTGACCAAGGAAATTCCGGGCTCGGACATCAAGGCGGCGCTGGAGCACGGTCTTAGGATGTACCCCGACCAAAACGGCGGCTTCCCGCAGATCGCCGGCATGAAAGTGGTCTTCGATCCTGCCCGTGAGGCCGGAAGCCGTGTGACAAGCATCGAAATCAGCGGCGCTCCCATTGAGGAAGATAAGTTGTATCTGCTTGCCACCAACGATTTTATGGCGGCAGGCGGCGACGGATATACCATGTTCACATCCGCTCCCATTGCCAAAATGTTCGGCGGTCTGGATGAAGCGCTCAAAAACTACTTTCTGGCCCACGGTGAAATCAACCCCGTTGAGGACGGACGCATCATACCGGTTCAATAAAGCGGACACTCTCCCCGGCCCTGTGCGGCCGGGACCTTTTGCGCGTATCAGCGACTGCTTTGAAACAATTTCCTGCATATCTTGAACAGGAAATGGATGACAAAGCATGCATGTGCATATATAATGGCATTGACTGTATTGCCTGTATGCGATATGGGATCAAGAAAGGAGATTTCCTATGAAAACACGCAAGTTCACCGCCTTTGTTCTGCTGCTGGCGCTGCTTGCCTTCCCGGTGCTTTCCCTGGGGGAAAGCACGCCAAATTCCGTATTCAATTCGGCAATGGCCGCCGGACGCAGCGTAAAGACCACCGTTACCTTTGAGCCTGGCCAGATGCTTACGCAGGATGCCTCGATGGCCCCCGTTGCCGATCTGCTCAAGGCGCTGCGGGTGGAAACCCTCACCCAGAAGAACGACAGTTCTGCCTTCGTTCAGATGGAGCTGTTCCTGCAGGACAAGTCATCCCTGTCTTTTGACGAACTGATGGAGAACGGCCAAATCCATATCAAGAGCAACCTGTTCGGCGGGGAGACGATTTCCTTTACCCCGGAAGAATACATGCAACTGATGATTACCCAGATGGAGGCCCAAGGCGTCGACGAGGCCATGCTGGCCGGCTACAAAGCCTATTTGCAGATGTATTCTTCGCTGATGAAGGGCGAGCTTCCCAAGCTGCCGGAGTTTGATCCGCAAAGCTTGCAAGAGGATCTCATAATGCCCCTTACGGAGTGGTTCACCAAGCTTGTTTCCACCCCCGAAGAAACCACAGGCACCTTTGAAAGCGACAAGCATGATTCCGCTACCGTGCAAACGGTGTACTCCCTGTCCGCGGCCCAGATTGCCGACCTTCTGACCATTGTTGCCAACTGGGCCGGCAAGGACGCGAATCTGGATGCGATACTTGAGTCCGCCTCCGCCATGAACCCGGATGCAGGCGATCTGTCCGAAACCAAGGCCGAGGTGCAGGCGGCGCTGAAGGCGATGCCTGAGGCATTTATGCAAGATGCCGCTCCCGCTTTGCCCGAACCCTTCACCATTACAACCTGGACGAACAGCGAAGGCTCGCTGGTGGCCATGGAAGTAAAGGCCAGCATCTTCGGCGAGGATAAGGAAAAGCCCGAAAACACCATATTGGGCGGCTTCTATACCAAAACCGAAGCGGATGGCGTAAACACAAGCTTTACCTTTGACGTTGCCTCAGGTATTGACAGCTTTGCCTTTGACTTCTCCACCAAGGATGTTGCCGCCGGCGACCAGTGGCAGGCTGCGGTGGATGTTAAGCAGGCGGGCATTACAAACTTTGGCATGAAGCTGGACTACGCCGGCCAGGTGGAAACCGACGGCGCCAACGTCAAGGATTCCTGGAAGCTGAGCGCGGAGCTTAGCGGCATGGGCCAGCCGATGGGCATTGTTCTTGACAACACCATGAATACGGCTCCCGACGGCGCGGATGTCAAGGCAGATGGCAAGCTGGATGTGTATCTCACCGGCCAGAGTGCCCCGATGGCTTCCATACGCTATACCACCACCACCGGCGAGCCTGTGGAGGTTCCCGCTATTGACGAGGACAGCGTGCATCCGGGCAGGATGACCAGCGAAGAGCTGCTGGCCTGGTCTCAAAAGCTGAACACGAACATGATGATGCAGATGGGGCAGATTATGCAAAACCTGCCGCCCTCCGTGCTGACCATGCTCAACGGAGGCACCACGAACTAAACGCTTCCCGGCCAAGCCGGTAAGCGAAGCCCCCTTCGGGTTCGATGCAACCCGAAGGGGGCTTTTCCCTTTGTCTTCCCCAATATTGCTTCCCACCGGGACAGCGCGCCAATTTCCTGATTGAATAAGGCTTATCAAGCCGGGCGGCGCAAAAATGCACCGAGACCGGTACAAGCCCTGTGAAACGGCATCATACCGTTTTTTGCCTGCGCCACTCCTCCCGAAGAATGGCATACAGCTCCACATCCACAAAGCGGGACTTGTTGTACAGCCGCTCCTTCAATGTGCCTTCCCGCCGCATGCCCACATGCTCCATCACACGGCCGCTGGCCGGGTTGTCGCACTCGTGCTGAGCCTCGATGCGGTTAAGGTTGAGGGCATCAAAGCCGAAGCGCAAAACCGCGGCCAGCGCCTCGGACATATATCCCTGGTTCCAGTAGGCCCTGGATAAGCTGTAACCCACCTCCGCGGAGCGGTTTTCACTGCTTACCCACATAAAGCCGATGGTGCCGATTACCTTTTTGGTTTCCTTCAATTCAATGCAGAAGCTGCTGGGTGTGCCGGTACGGTACTGCCGCAGCACGTAACGGATATAAGCCCTTGTTTGATGAATGTTTTGATGGGCCTCCCACAGCACATGGCGGGCCACCTGGGGATCGCAGGAATATTCATAAATGTCCCGGGCGTCGCTCATGCGCATGGTGCGCAGAATCAGCCGGCTTGTATCAAGTTCTGGCAACCTGGTAAACACATTATCAAAAAGCTGCATGCGTTTTCAAGCCTTTCCGGCATTGCTTTTGCTTATGACCAAAATCGCCGCCGCCCGGCGGCGCAGTCTATATTGTGAACGGCGGCCCGCCAAACGGCACGCGCGGCCTCACGTAGGTGGCTGCACCCCAGAAGAGAACCACAAGGCCGATAATGAGCAAAATGACCATCATTGCAAGGAAAAAGGAATTGCCGCGCCGTTTGTCCATATCCGGACCTCCTTTCATGGGGCCATCAAAAGCGTTCCCGCTTTTATTCCTACAAATTCCTATTGTTCCGGGAAGCGTGTCCCCGGATAATTCGTTATCTATTATGAAACAACCATTTAGCCGTTCAGGCGGTGATAGGCCATCAAAATGCCCAGCGCCGTCTTGGCGTCCCGCATTTGCCCCGCCATTACCTGATCCGCCGCCTCCCTAAGGGGAATGTGTCTGATTTGCAGAAATTCATCCTCATCCGCGTGGGCTTCATGCACTGTAAGCTCTGTGGCCAGGTACAGTGCGATACGCTCCGTGCAAAAGCCTGGCGTCGTATCAACCCGGGTGAGAAGCTCCCAGCTTGCGGCCCTAAGCCCGGTTTCCTCCTCCAGCTCCCGCACGGCGCAGTGAAGCGGGTCTTCCCCCGCAAAGTTCAGTTTCCCCGCGGGAATCTCCCAGGTCATCCTGTCAATGGCTACCCGGTGCTGGCGCACCAGTGTCACATATCCATCCTTGTCCACGGGAACGATGGCCGCGGCGCCCAAGTGCTTTACAATCTCCCGGAGCGCTTCCCTGCCATCAGGCAGCTTCACCTGCCACTGCTCCACCGAAATGATCTTACCGTCGTATACAACCTTCGATTGGAAAGGGGTCTCCCGCAATGATTCATCCCCCATGAATACGGCTGCCTCCCCCGGCGCGCTATGCTCAGCGCCATATATCTATCGATATTCGCCAAAAGAAGGCGCAATCCTGCCGCACAGCCGCCGCCGTAACATTTTCCAACCGCTATTGAATTGACAACCCGGCGGAAGAATACTACAATCGTATACATGGCCCACCAATTTGAGGAGGGATTTCACCCATGAAAAAAAACATCAATCATTTCTTTGGCCGCCGCGTACTGTCCCTTGTGATGGTGCTGCTCATGGCCTTCCCATGGGTGTCATCACCCGCTCTGGCCGCTTCCGATTGGAGTGAGCTGGAAATCAAGGTTTCCTGGACGGATGGCGACGGGACCCCCCGTGAGTCCGGGCTGGCCTCATCGGTAAATTGGGCGGACGGCGCCGTATTCTGGCTTACGGTGTCCGACGGCACGCCTCTAAATTCCCTGACGCTGAATATCCGGCATCCCAATCACAGCGAATATAAATTTCTCCCCAACAACGGCAGCACGCTGGAAAGCGTGACAAATGCCAGCGATTTGACCAGCGCCGCCGTTTACATCAACGTCTTTGACAGCAATGACATACAGCAAAATACTTCGCCTATTCTTCTGTACATATCCACCGGCTCGGCGCCGGAGGAACCGGAACCTGCCCAACCCGCTGTTATAACCATTGAATACCAGCAGGATGGACAATACCTCAGCGAGTCTACTGAAACCATTCAGCCAAACACCAATGACTTCCCCATCAACGCGGACCTGAGCCGCACTCCCGCCGGCTATCAGCTGGATGGCGACTCCACCGTCTACGTATCCGTCGATGCAAGCGGCAAGGCCTCGACTGAAAGAGTCGTCTTCAACTTTACACGGATTCCGGCCGGCCCCGCAACCATCATTGTTGAAT
>JAEWNM010000299.1 GCA_023392755.1 Bacillota bacterium | reverse complement strand
GGGGTTTCCGGTCGTCCACTCAGGGCGGATATGATTGTTTTTAGTGGTATGGCACAGCGAAAAGCAGGGTATATCGTGCCTCACGGCACGACCAGGGCTTTCCGGTCGCCCTGGACCTTCGGGCCAGTCTCCTTCACCCCTCCTTAATCCGCCACTAGCGGAGTCGGGGTTACGGAGCCCTGGACCTTCGGATGCAAAACTTCTGGAGATGAGGTATAATGGCTGTATTCATTTTTTTGGAGGGAAGGCATGATACGCAACATCATCTTTGACATGGGAAACGTGCTCCGTGTTTTTTCACCCGAGCTTGCCATTGCTCCCTACGCCAAGGGAAAGGACGCGCTTTTGATCCGGGATGAAATGTTCAAAAGCGAGGAGTGGCGCCTTTTGGACCGGGGGGACATCTCGTATGAAGAGGCGGTTGAAAGGTGCAAGGGGCGCTTGCCCAAGCGGCTGCACATGGCGCTGGATGAAATTATGGCCCATTCCCATGAGCACATGCCGGAGGACGCGAAAATGCTGGAAGTAGTGAAGCGCCTGAAGGAAAAGGGATACTGTATGTTTCTGCTGTCCAATGCCACGGTTCGGTTTGCGGTATACAGGGACAGCTTTGAAGCCATGAAGTATTTTGACGGGGCCATTGTCTCCGCCTTTTATCACACGGTGAAGCCGGAGGAGAAGATTTACCGCATTTTATTTGACACATATCAATTGTATCCGGAAGAATGCTTCTTTGTTGACGACGACCCCCGAAATGTGGAGGCGGGGCGCAGGCTTCACATGGCTGGCCATGTGTTTGCGGGGGATATAGGGGAGCTGGAAAAGGATTTTGCCGCGCACGGCATACTGGTGTAGGGGGAGGCGTATCTTTCCTTTTCCTCATTTTTTCTTTCATGGCGCTAACAAAAAGCTGATGGCACGCATACACCGCAGGGCTACACTTGCATTGCATCAGGAAATGAAATGCGAGGAGAGAATACCATGAAAAAGATTGTTTCCCTGGCTGTCTGCCTTACGTTGGCGCTGACCCTGGCCGGTTCCGCCTTTGCCGCGGAATTTGACAAGACCCAGGAGATCACCGTAATTTCCCGCGAAGCCAGTTCCGGTACCCGCGGCGCCTTTGACGAATTGATGGGCATTCTTGTAAAGACCGACGCCGGCACCGAAGACCGCCTGTTCCCCGAGGCCGTTATGGTCAGCTCCACCGATGAAGTCAGCGCCAAAGTGGAAGTGGATGCCTATGCCATCGGTTATACCTCCCTGGGCGCCGTTACCGACAAGGTAAAGGCAGTGGCCGTGGACACCGTTGAAGCCACGGTTGAAAACGTGAAGGCCGGTACCTACAAAATTTCCCGCCCCTTCGTGCTGGCGCTGCCCAAGACAAGTGAAAACGCTCTGGCCAAGGACTTCCTCGCCTTCGTAACATCCAAGCAGGGCCAGGAGATCGTTACCGCCGGCGGCTATATCAACTCCGTGGAAGAAGCGGCCGATTATGTGACCGCCGGCCTTACCGGCAAACTGACATTCTCCGGCTCCACCTCCGTGGAAAAGGTTATGGAAAAGCTGAAGGAAGCCTACGCTGTACTCAACCCCAATGTCGCCGTGGAAATCACCTACAACGGTTCCTCCGCCGGCATCAAGGATGTCACCGAAGGCAAGGTGGATATCGGAATGTCCAGCCGCGCCCTGAAGGAAGCGGAAGCCGAAGTGCTGGAGCCCACCGTGTTCGCCCATGACGGCATCGCGGTTATCGTGAACACCGCCAATAAAACCGCCGCCCTCACCAGCGAGCAGATCACCGCCATCTTCACAGGCGAGCTGCGCACCTGGGACGCGGTGGAAGCGGTTCCTGCCAAGTAAAAAACGAATACCATCCCGCTATGGGAGACGGCAAGGTGCCGTCTCCTGTCATTTTGTTCTTGAGGCGGTTGCGTACAGAATGTGCCATAGGAAGCATTGTGAGATGCAGCCGTATATGGATGGTTATCATTTTATCGCTTCATTTGGGTTGACAATACGCATTAGCGTGCTACAATCATATATGGCCCACCCCAGAAGAAGTGAATGCCTGCGGGGCGTACCCATACACAATGAAAAAGATTGCGACTGCGGTTGCGGTCTTTTCTTCTTTTGGATAGGCGGGACTAAATGAAAAAGGGAGGCAATTCTATGCAGCTGTTCGTTTTGATACTGAACAGGACGGAGTTTTTGGAGGAGATACTGGCGAAGATGCTGGAAAAGGGAATTGGCGGTGCGACCATACTGGAAAGCACTGGAATGATGCGGATTCTTGGGGCGGAAGATACGGATTCCCCAATGTTCGGTTTGCTGCGCCATCTTTTGAACCCTGAACGGCAGGGTAACAAGACTGTACTCGCATTGCTGAAGGATGAGCAGATACCCGTCATGCGCAGCCTGATTCAACAAGTGACCGGGGGTCTTGAAAAACCGGATACAGGTATTGCATTTGCGGTACCTACATCATTTGTGGAAGGACTTGCACAGGCATTATGAACACCCTTGTTGTTATTTCCATCGCTATCGCAGCCGGCCTGATATTCAGCCGGATCGTAAAAATGATGCATTTGCCCAATGTTACGGGTTATCTGGTGGCAGGTTTATTGATTGGGCCATATGTCTTCAAATTGCTCCCGCTTGAAATTGTGGAAAGCCTCGGTATTGTCACCTCTGTCGCTCTTGGTTTTATAGCATACGCCATCGGGGCCGAGTTCCGTCTTTCCTATCTGCGGGAAATCGGGTCAATGCCCATTACCATCACCATATGGCAGGGCATGATGGCGGTTGCGCTGGTGGACCTAGGCTTGATCGCGCTTGGTTTTCCGCTGCCGCTTTGCCTTGTGATGGGCGCTATTGCCACGGCAACGGCACCTGCGGCGACGCTGATGGTAGTTCGCCAGTATAAGGCAAAGGGCCCCGTTTCAGGCATGCTGCTGCCCGTGGTCGCCATGGATGACGCGCTGGGCCTTGTGATATTCAGCATCTCCATAGCCATATCCAAAGCGCTGAGCAGTGGGGCCGAAGTTACCGCCGCCAATATGCTTTTGGCCCCTTTGCTGGAGATATTTGCTTCCTTGCTGCTGGGCACGGCTCTAGGACTCATTCTGTCTTTTGCCTCCAAATTTTTTAAGTCCCGCGGCAACAAGCTTGCCCTGACCATTATGTGTGTGTTTGCCGCCGTGGGTTTGTGCGAGATGTGGGAGCTTTCTTCACTGCTGGTATGTATGATGCTGGGCGCCGTAATGGTGAACACCAGCAAGCAAAGCGATGCGCTGCTGGAGCAATGCGACCGGTTTACGCCGCCGCTTTTTCTGCTGTTTTTTGTGCTGTCGGGCGCTGATCTGGACCTTACGGTTCTGCCTGCCATCGGCTTGCTGGGGATAGGGTATCTTGTGCTCCGCTCCCTTGGCAAATGGCTTGGCGCGTCTCTGGGCGCAAGAGCGGTCAAAGCCGATCACAATATACGTAAGTATCTGGGTTTGACGCTGCTGCCACAGGCGGGTGTTGCCATCGGCATGTCCATTCTGGCGGTAAGCGCGCTGCCCCAGTATGGTGCGCAGATCAATGCGGTGGTTCTTTCCGCTACGTTGATATATGAATTGGTGGGGCCGGTGATAACCAAAATAGCGCTGACCAAGGCCGGGGAAATCGAGCCCGCGAAGGCGCCCGGCAGATAGGGCTGACCTTTTCGGATTGTTGCTTCATGCAAAAAGAGATAATTCGGAACAGCGTGTGACCGCCGGCTTTATCCGGCGGCCACAGCGTATCAACAAAGTGGCTGTCGCCACTTTGTTGAGTTTTTCCCTCGCTGTACTGCAAAAGGCTGCGCCTTTTGCGGCCGTTTGCTCGGGCAAGGAAGGAATTTTTTCAAAATTCCACGCAAACCACCGCACATGTCGCTGGTTTGCGATCTAGAATCGGAGGCTCCGTAACCCCGACCCTGCCAGTGGCAGAAATGGGAGGGGTGGAGGAGGCTGGCGAAACA
>JAEWNM010000296.1 GCA_023392755.1 Bacillota bacterium | reverse complement strand
CACCGCCATACAGTCCGACGAGATATCCCTTCAGGCCAAGGCCGACCGCGGCAAACCCTGCGTAATGGCCCTGATGGAGGATGTGGTTACGGGGCTGCTGGCCGGCGTCAAGCTTCCCTGATACTGTTTCCAAGAAAACGAAAGTGCTGCTATGCGCATCTATTTCATGAAAACCGGCCGTATCAGCTTTTCCAAATGGACAGAGGCGGACCTGCCCCTGGCATCCTCCCTTTGGGGGGATGCGCAGGTGGCGCGTTTTCTGTGCGCCGACGGCATATTCCGCGAGGAGGAGATTGCCTTGCGGCTGGCACGGGAGATGGAAAATGATTCACGCTTCGGCGTGCAGTACTGGCCCATCTTTTCCCTGGCAGGCTGCGCGTTCCTGGGCTGCTGCGGCCTACGCCTCTATCGAGCGGAAGAAAGAATATATGAGCTTGGCTTTCATTTGAAAAGCGAGCAATGGGGCAAAGGATACGCCTTGGAGGCCGCCGGGGCCGTGATCGCCTATGCGTTTGACCATTTGGGCGCATTCAATGTTTTTGCGGGCCACCACCCCGGCAACAGCAGCTCACAAAGGCTGCTTGCCAAACTGGGCTTTCACCATGTCCGGGATGAATACTATGCACCTACGGGGCTTTGCCATCCATCGTATCTATACCGGCTGCCCGGTTAAGCCGCAAGGCTGATGCGCCGACCGCCCCCCGCTGAGCCGGGGGCGTTTTGCACGGCGGGAAATGGCTGCGCCGGGGCATGGCACGGCGCCGCGCGCAAGACAAATAATCCATACAGGCCCGAAATTCGGCTTTTGATCCGTTATATTGATGTGGGCGCAAATGCATACCGGTGGCCTCCGCCGCATAGGGATAGGCAAAAGGTGGTGGCATATGCATGAGCAACAAACCCATGCGCTTGAAACCAAAAGGATTGTTGTCCGGTCCGCCGGAAGTGAAGCAGGAAAAGGCGCGCGCCGGTTTTTTGCAAAGGGCGGCCTCCGCCGCGGGCAGATTTTTTCGGAATATTGGCCATGCGCTTCGCAGCCAGACTGCCGGGCAGCTGGCGCTGTGCCTTTTGCTGGCAGGCGTTTCCGCGCTGTATACCGCGGGGCTGAATGACGCAACCGTCACGGTTGTCAGCCACAAGCGGCAGCTACCCGTATACAGCGTTTCACGGCAGGACAAGGTAGTGTCCATCAGTTTTGACGCCGCCTGGGGCGGTGATCAAACCATCCCCCTTTTGAACATACTGGATACGTACGATGTGAAGACCACCTTCTTTCTGGTGGGCTTCTGGGTAGATAAATATCCGGAACTGGTAAAGGAAATCATGGCCCGCGGGCACGAGATCGGCAACCATTCCCAAAGCCATCCCCATATGAGCCAGCTGTCTGAAGCAAAAATCAAAGACGAACTGCGGATAATGAGCGATAAGGTGGAAAGACTAACGGGTGTTCGCCCCACCTTGTTCCGCCCTCCCTATGGGGATTACAACGACAAAGTGGTGCTTACGAGCCGGGCGGAGGGGTATGAGGTGGTGCAGTGGAGCGTGGACTCCCTGGACTGGAAAAACCGCGGGGCCGCCGATATCATCAGGCAATGTACATCCAGCGTGCAAAACGGCGATATCGTGCTGTTCCACAACGACGCACAATACATTTTGCAGGCGCTGCCTGATGTGCTGGAGCATTACCAGGGCTTGGGCTACAAGATCATACCCGTATCCCAGATCCTATTGGGCGGAGAAACAACAATAGACGTGCAGGGGAAGCAGCATCCCATCCCATCCCCCACCCCTGCACCTGCGAGGTGAATTGCAATGGAAGAAACGGGCAACCTGTTACGTTTGGGCGGTACGCTGGCAACGCAGCCCGTATATGGGCATGAGGTGTTCGCTGAACAATTTTATTATGCCACCCTGTCTGTTCCCCGCCTGTCCGGGGCGGAAGACCTGCTGCCCATTACCATCAGCGAACGGCTGATGGAAAACAAGGGGCTGGCCCCCGGCTCGGCTCTGTCGCTGGAAGGGCAGCTTAGAAGCTACAATAAAGTGGTGGAGGGCGCGGGAAGGCTGCTGATTACCGGCTTCGTGCAGCGGCTGCTTGCCCCGGAGGAGCTTTCAAACCCCAACCAGGTACAGCTCTACGGCGCGCTGTGCAAAGCGCCATCCTACCGAACCACGCCCTTTGGCAGGGAAATATGCGATTTGATGCTGGCGGTAAACCGGGCATACGGCAAAAGCGACTATATTCCCTGCATTACCTGGGGCCGCACCGCCCGCTTTGCCAGCCACCTTCAGGTGGGCGACCACGTGCAGGTGCAGGGGCGGTTTCAAAGCCGCGCCTATCAAAAGCAGCTGGCCGACGGCACCATCCTTAACAAAACCGCCTATGAGGTTTCCGTTGGCCGCCTGACGCTGCTTAAGCAGGGCCGCCAGGATGAAGAAGAGGACCTGCCCATGATGGATGAGGGGATCACCTATCAGGCATCCCAGGAACTGCTGTAACCAAAGACCGCATGGAAACCCGCCGGAAGCACTTTGTTTCCGGCAGGTTCAGTGTGTCAACAAAGTGGCTGACGCCACTTTGTTGAGTTTTTCCCTCGCTGCACTGCAAAAGGCTGCGCCTTTTGCGGCCGTTTGCTCGGGCAAGGAAGGAATTTTT
>JAEWNM010000277.1 GCA_023392755.1 Bacillota bacterium | reverse complement strand
TGAAGAAGATGGCTAAGGCCCTCTTCTGTTGCTTCTTTTCTCTCCTCCCCCTCTTCTCCTCGCCCACTTATATGCAAAGAACCTACGCTTGATAAGTGTAGGTTCTTTGATGGTCTGAGGCCCATGCCGCATAGCGGCATGGGCCTACATTTTGCTATCCGTCTTCGCGGCTGATTACTGTATTTTGTTCTGCGTGTCCTGCCACCCCTTGTCGATGGCCTTTTGATGAGAGGTGGCATAAGTCCCGATGGCTTCCACTTCCGCCTGGGTGCGCGGGAAATGGATGCACAGGTGGCCCGGGAAATTGTTGCTTGTGTTATGCTGCACACCGTGGGGACTGTCGTGGGTGGATGCCATATATACGCGTCCGTCACTCATGACCACCCATACGGGCTTGGGCGTCCATACGTACTTCCCGCCGAAGGCCTGTACCATAATGGCTGTGTCTGCCGCGCTCATGGGTTCGCAGTCGGCATGGGCTCCAATGCTGAACATATGCACCTTCCAGCTTAAGCCCGTATTGTAGTCATAGACCGTGGCGTAAGGATAGGTCCTGGCGCGGGAGCGGATTTCCGTATACCAGTTGGCATAGCGCACCTGGGATGCCTTGGGTGCCGACGCCACAACCGGCGCGGTAGGTTTAGGCGTTGATGTGGCCCCGGGTACGGTGGGAGCCGGCTTGGCGGTGGAGCTTGCCAATATGTTCAGCGTGTTTTGACCTGCGACGCCGTCCGAGGACAGGCCGTTATTGCTCTGGAATGCCTTGAGGGCCAGGAAAGTCTGTGCACCGAACACGCCGTCCGCCCTGCCGCTCAAATAACCCAGTTTGACAAGCGTTTCCTGCATCGCCTTGACCGCTTCGCTGCTGTCCCCCTGCCTCAGGAATGTGGGCGCAGGGGTTGCCGTAACGGCTGGCGCCGGCGTTGCGGCGGCGGAGTAAAGCTTGCTCAAGGTGGAAGGCCCAGCCACTCCGTCACTTGTCAGCCCGTTGGCCTTTTGGAAGGCCACCAGCGCCGTTTGCGTGCCGTTGCCGAAATTGCCGTCCGCATTACCGGAAAGGTAGTTAAGCTGGATCAGCCGCTGCTGAAGCGCCTTGACCTCGTTGCCGGTGTCCCCCTGGCGCAGCGTGCTCAAGGATGGCGAAGGCGTGGGCTCGGGTGACGGCGTAGGCGCAAAGGCGGGGCCGGGCACAGCGCTGGCGCTATACAAAAGCACCTGCGTTTCATAGCCCGCGATACCGTCCGACTTCAAGCCGTTTGCTTTTTGAAAGGCCTTGACGGCCGCGATATCTGCCGCCTGATAGTCGCTGTCCATTTTGGCGGTGTAATACCCCAACTCCGTAAGCCGCTTCTGCAGGCTCAGGACGGCGGCACCTCTTGTTCCGCGCTGCATTACGATGGCGTTGTCCGGCGTGAGCGGTGTGGATGTGGGAATGGACGTAGCCTCGCTCCCCATAGGCAGGGCCGCGGCGCTGAACAGAAGGGTCCGGGTAGCCGATCCGGCCACGCCGTCCTGCTCCAGGCCGTGCCTCTTCTGAAAGGCGATGAGGGCCGCTACGCTGGCCGAGCCGAACTTCCCGTCCGCCGCACCGCTTAAGTACCCCAGGTCCTTTAAGCGCTTCTGTACCGTTTTGGCGGCCTCCCCCTCATCCCCCTGGCGCACGGTTTCGACCGGCGGGGTGGCGATGGGATCGGGGGTGGATGTTGATACAGTAGCATCCTTTGCCAATGCATCGGCGCTGTACAGCTTTGTCTGGGTGGCGCTTCCGGCCAGCCCGTCCGCAGTCAGCCCGTTCTTTTTTTGAAATGCGGTCACCGCCGATACGGTGTCCCCGGAGCAAACGCCGCTGATGGTTCCGGTATAATAGCGCAGCGCCGTCAGCCTCTCCTGCAATGCGACGACAGCGTCGCCCATGTTGCCCTCGCGGATGGTCACGCCATTTATGGGCGGCAGTGTCATTACCTTTGCCGCTCTGCCGCGGGCATTCAAAGGTTTGCTTTCATACAGCAGAGTCTGAAACGCGGCGTCCGCCGTTCCCGTTTCCGGAAGGCTGTTTTCCTTCTGACAGGCCTTGACCGCCGTTTCTGTTTGGCTGCCAAACTCGCCGTCCGCCGTACCCGAGAGGAATTCCAACTCCTTCAGGGCCTGCTGCAGCGCCTTGACCTCTTTGCCCGAGGAGCCCTTGTTCAGCGCCGCATACGCGGTGTTCACGTCAGCGGCGGGTGGCGGGGTAGGTGTGGCGACCGTCCTCACATAAACGAATTCCGCCATAACATAGCCGCTTTTCCCGTTGCAGCTCACCTTCAGATACTTGCCGCTTTCCCCTTCCACCGTTATCTCGGCGCCCTCGGGCAGCCTTTCCAGAATCACGGATGAGGAGGACGCGGTCCGGCGCATGTTTACGCTGTCCCGCGTGGTGGTTTGGTAGGGAAAGCCGGAAACGGAACCGGCTGCGGGCACAGGCTTGACCGTTGCCGTGGGGTTCGCCGCCGCATCGCCGATATATTCTTTGAGAATATAACCGGTACGGTCGTTGTAGGTTACCTTGTAATAGTTACCCGACTCCCCCGTCACCGTAACCGCCTGCCCTTTTTCCAGCCGTTCCAGTACAATGGAGCTGCCGGAGGCGCTGCGGCGCATATTGACCTTGTCATTGGTGGTAGCCGTATAAGGATAGCCGGCCGCCATGGCGGGCGGGACAAGGGTGCCCAAAATCAGCAGGATGGCAAAAAAACAGGCTGCCCTTTTCCTTGCCGTATTACTTCTCCATGTCCTGCTCATGAGCAACCCTCCAGCGGTTAAAATCCTTTGGCCTACCCATTTTATGACACATTTGTTCCAATGTCAAGGGAATTTCTTAATAATTGCGTAATATTTACATCTGGGGCGGAAGTGTCTCCCCGGACACAGGCGGTGTTTTCATCACACCGGGACGCTTTTTCACATGCTCATAGATAAAGCGCACCGCGTCGTCATATGTTTCCGGCAGGCCATGCAGCGAAATGCACAGCCAGAAGCGCGGGCTGTAGAGAAGTATTTTGTCCCTGTCGGGCCATAGCTCCACGCGGCGCAGCGCAATCCAGGGAATGTGCTTTTCCTCCAGCATCCGCCCGGGCTGCCCCTGCATGGCGGCTTCAGCGTCCATCTGGCCTGTTCGGAAAAGCCGCTCCGCAAGGGAGGGTTTTGCCCTGAAAACCTGTACGTGAACACCTTTACCGTCCAGTATGTAGCGTATTTCCTCCCGGCCCCGCATCAAAAGGGCCGCAAACGCGGCCAGCACCATGGCCGCCGCCAACAGTAACAGCAAGCTTAACAAGCCCTGGGCCAAAAGCGCCTGTACGCCCAAAAAGCCCTTGCGCCCCCACTCCACGCCGACCACCAGCATGAGCAGGAGCGCCAGAACCGGCAGTGCCACGCGAAAGATGCTGTTCCAGCTCAAAAATTCCCGCACCGGGGCATACCGGTATGTCCAGCTCAGGCGCATGCTGCTCGCCGCAAGCTTTTGTCCGCATAAGGGGCATAAAGAACCCGGTTCCACTTCCTGTTTGCACTTTTTGCAGTAAGCCATGACGGGCATCACCGCTTGCCCCCTTTCCAAAAAGCCCATTCACCCATATTAAAAGGATAAAAAGCCTGCAACATCCCTTGCGCATAATGTGCCGGGAAACTCAAAAAATAGGGTGGAAGGGTTCACAAAAATAAAGGAGAGAATGCCATGCACAAATATTCCGGTCTTGGCGAATTGCTCGGCGGCAACAAGGATGCCAGCGCCTACTTCGCTTCCCTGCCCGCCTACGTGCAGGATGCCATCCGCCAGCGGGCAGACAATATCAATTCCTTCGCCTCCCTGAAAACCTATGCCAATAACCTGACCCAGGGCGACGATTGAGCCGGATGGGCACAGGCCCTTCAAAGGCCCGCTATCCAAGGGGAGATATCAAAGGGGCTGCCGTTAAAAGACAGCCCCCCAAACCCATCCCTCAAACAAGCGGTTCCCCGGTCATTTCCTTGGGCACCGGGATGCCCATGCTGGCCAGCATCGTGGGCGCGATATCCGCCAGGCGGCCGCCCTCACGCAGCCTTTTTCCTATAAACTCCGGCCCGACGGCAATGAAGGGCACCGGAAAGGTGGTATGGGCGGTGAAAGGCTCCCCCGTAACAGGATCAACCATCTGATCGGCGTTGCCATGGTCGGCGGTCACAAAGGCGCGCCCGCCGTTTTCCAAAATAACGTCCACCACCCGGCCCACGCACTCATCCACCGCCTTCACGGCAGCCATGGCGGCCTCCATAATCCCGGTATGGCCTACCATGTCGCAGTTGGCAAAGTTCAGTATCATGACGTCGTACTTTTTTTCTCTGATGAGGGCAACAGCCTGATCCGCAACCTCATATGCCGACATCTCCGGCTTCAGATCAAAGGTGGCCACCTTGGAGGACGGGATCAGCACCCGGTCTTCCCCATCGTTGGGCTTTTCCACGCCGCCGTTGAAGAAGAAGGTGACATGGGCATATTTTTGCGTTTCCGCGATGCGCAGCTGCGTTTTACCCAAGGATGACAGGTATTCCCCCATCGTGTTTTCCATGGATGCGGGGGGATTGACAATCTTCAACCCCGTAAACGTCTCATCGTATTGTGTCATGCTCACGAACCGAACGGGAAAGTAGCCCTTTTCACGAACGAATCCATCGAAATCCGGCTGTATGAAAGTGCGGGTCAGCTGCCGCGCCCGGTCCGGCCGGAAGTTGAAGAAGATCACGGAATCATTTTCTGAGATAACGGCGGTGGGCTGTCCGTTTTTTTGCACCACGGTGGGCTTGACAAATTCGTCGGTTTCATTCAGGGCATAGCTTTGCTCCACGGCCTTAGCGCCGGTATCCGCCGGCTTTCCATTGCCCAGCACCAGGGCGTCGTAAGCCTGCTTCACCCGGTCCCAGATATTGTCCCGGTCCATGGCCCAGTAGCGGCCCATGACGGTGGCAATTTCACCCACGCCGATTTTTCCCAGCTCGCCCTCCAGCTCTTTCACAAAGCCCAGTCCGCTGCTGGGCGGCACGTCGCGGCCATCCAGGAAGCAGTGAACATAAACCTTTTGAAGCCCGCGCTTTTTCGCCATTTCCAAAAGGGCGTAAAGATGGGTGTTGTGGCTGTGAACGCCGCCGTCAGACAAAAGGCCCATCAGGTGCAAGGCCTTCCCGGTCTTTTTGGCGCTGTCCATGGCTTCAACAAGCGCTTCCTTTTCAAAGAACACGCCGTCCTGTATATCCTTGGTGATGCGGGTCAGCTCCTGATACACGATACGCCCCGCGCCTATGTTCAAATGCCCCACTTCGCTGTTGCCCATCTGCCCGTCGGGCAGGCCCACGTTCATGCCGCTGGCGCCCAGCCGGGTATGGGGATATACGGCGAGAAGCTTGTCCAGGCCGGGTGTGCCCTGCTGAAAGATAGCGTTGCCTTCATGGCTGGGATTTAAGCCGAATCCATCCATGATGATAAGGGCGGTCATTGTTTTGCTCATGGCATATCGTCCTTTCACATTACAGATGGAAATTGACCACCTTGGCAAAGTCCGCGGCTTTGAGCGACGCGCCGCCAATAAGGCCGCCGTCAATTTCAGGCTGTGCCATGAGGCCCTTGACATTTCCGGGGTTCATGCTGCCGCCGTACTGTATGCGCACGGCGTCGGAGACTTCCTTTCCGTACCTGCGCAAAAGGGCGGCGCGGATGACGCCGATGGTCTCGTTGGCCTGCTCGTCTGTGGCGGTGAGGCCCGTGCCAATGGCCCACACAGGCTCATAGGCGATGACGACGCTCTTGACCTGCTCACCGGTCAGCCCGGTCAGCGCGATCAGCGTTTGGTATTCCACCAGCGCGTCGGTATAGCCGGCTTCCCGCTGCTCCTTCATTTCGCCAACGCACAGTATTACGGTAAGGCCCGCCGCGACGGAAGCCTTGACCCTAAGGTTTACTGTGGCGTCGGTCTCGCCAAAGTATTGGCGGCGCTCGCTGTGGCCTATGATAACGTATTGAACGCCGGCGGCCTTGAGCATCTGGGCGGAAAGCTCACCGGTATAGGCACCGGATTCCTTCCAGTGCACGTTCTGGGCGCCAAGGCGGATGTTGGACCCTGCGGTGGCTTGCGCAACAGCGGCAAAGTCCACCGCGGGAACGCATACGACCACCTCACAGGCGGCATCCCCGACCAGGGGCTTTAATTCCGCAACCAGTTGTGCCGCCTCGGCGGGGGTTTTGTTCATTTTCCAGTTCCCGGCGATAATGGGTGTGCGCATAAGTACTTCTCCTTTTTCACGCATGCAGGCAGGGGCGTTGTAGCCCCTGCCTTTTTGTATCAACAAAGTGGCTATCGCCACTTTGCTGAGTTTTTCCCTCGCTACACTGCAAAATGGCGTTGCCATTTTGCGGCCGTTTGCTCGGGCAAGGAAGGAATTTTTTCAAAATTCCTCGCAAACCACCGCACATGTCGCTGGTTTGCGATCTAGCATCGGAGGCTCCGTAACCCCGACCCTGCCAGTGGCAGAAAGGGGAGGGGTGGAGGAGGCTGGCGAAACATGCAGTGCGACGCGACAGCGAGCAATGCGCCGATTGAGCCAGATGGACCACGGCCCTCCGATACCTCCCTGGGTTTTTTGATGGTCTGAATACTGCTCATATAAGCAGTATTTTTGCGGTGCAGGGTTTTTCAACAGGCTGTTACCCTAGATACGCCTCCCGCACGGTATCGTTTTTCAGAAGCTCCCGCCCTGTGCCGGAAAGGGTGATGGCACCGGTCTGCAGCACATAGCCACGGTGGGAGACCTTCAAAGCCTTCTTGGCATTCTGCTCCACCAGCAAAATCGTGATCCCCTCCTTGTTGAGCTGGAGGATGGATTCAAAGATCAGCTCCACCAGCATAGGCGCAAGGCCCATGGAAGGCTCATCCATCAACAACAGCGCCGGCTCGCTCATCAGCGCCCTGCCGATGGCCAGCATTTGCTGCTCGCCGCCGGAGAGCGTGCCGCCGCGCTGGC
>JAEWNM010000320.1 GCA_023392755.1 Bacillota bacterium | reverse complement strand
GCTTAGCGGCAGCACCAGGGAGTGGCGGGAGCGCACGTCTCCCGGCGCTATGGAGGCCCTGGCCCGGACGCTGGCGGAGAAATGGCTGCCCCCCGGCGAGGGGGCGGCCGCGGAGCGGGAGATGTTTGCCGAGGCCTATACCCCCCGGGGCTACATGACGTATCTTGACACGCTTTTGCCAAAACGGGTGGTATGCATCGCCGCGCCCTGGGGGTTGTCGCCGCACCCGCTGCTTTCCACAATCCGGGATACGGCCCTTGGCCGGGGCATTCCCGTGCTGGGCCTGTACAATCCCCTTTTGCCGCTGGTGTTGAACCATTTGAGCTTTCCCACACTGGGGTTTGGCATTGTGACCGGGCCGGTGCAAAACCCCTGTGAGACAGTGAACCTGCAGGAAGCCTTGTCACTCACCCAGGGCTTGAGCCGGGAACAGGCTTTTAACCGCAACGCCCACGAGCTTCTTTTGCAGCGGGCGGCGGAAAGCCTGAAGGAGGCCAAGGCCCGCCACGATGACCTGGAAAAATACTATACCGCCGCCATGGATTTTGGGCGGTGGGAAAACGCGCTGGAAAAGGTAAAGGAAACGGCGGAGGCCATCCCCCTGCATTCCGTGTAATGGATTGTGCCTTAACGAGCGCAGGCTGTCTATTGCGCCTAAGAGGGGTATGCCCCTTGCTTTTACCTTTTGTCCGCGCCTGTCTCTTTCGCAAGCCTTCCCATACCCGCATGCAAAAACGATACCAGCGCTTTGGGATCGATCACCATTTGAAGCCCCCGCACCCCCGCGCTGACGGCGATTTCCGAAAAGGAAAGCGCCGTTTCATCCATATAGGTGGGGAACTGCTTTTTCATGCCCACCGGGGAGCAGCCGCCCCGAATATAACCTGTCAGGCCCAAAAGATCGTTGACATGAATCAAGTCAACCTTTTTATCCTTTAGCAGCGATGCGGCGGCCTTCAAATCCAGCTCCCGGCTGACGGGTATCACAAAAACCGAATGGCCCTTTCGCTCGCCTTTGGCCACCAGCGTTTTGAACACCGCGTCAGGGTTCATGCCGATCTTTTCCGCCACCAGTTCGCCGTCGAATAGCCCTTCCTCCCATGTGTAGGAAAGGGTGCGGTAAGCGATCCTTGCCCCGTCCAATAGCCGCAGGGCGTTTGTTTTCACAGGCGCTGCCATAGACGAACCTTCTTTAGCGTGTTGAGTCAGGGTAGGCCATATCCTCCGCCGTCCACCGGGAAAGCGATTCAAAATAGGCGGCGGCCTCTTTTTTTGCGGCATACAGGTCCTGGTCCAGATAATTGCCGCATTCCATCCGCTTTGCACCCGGAATTTCCCCGTCGAAGGAACGGATGAATGCAAAGGTTTCCCGAAGCAGCGCCAAGACATCCCGGCGGGACATGCTGTCCCGCGCAAGAAAATAAAAGCCGGTGCGGCAGCCCATGGGCCCCACGTACACGATATGGGCCGAATGGGCGGAATTGCGCGCGTAGGTGGCAAACAAATGCTCCAGCGTGTGGGCCGCAGCGGTTGAAAGATAATCGCCACGGTTGGGCGCGCGCATGCGCAGGTCATAGGTGACCACGTCCCCGTCCACCCGGGACACGTACAGGCCCGGCACAAGGGTGTCGTGGTTGACGAGGAAACTGGCGATTTTCTGCATGGGAACCCCTCCTTGTATACAGCCGATTATAGCCTTTGGCCCCGCTCCCGTCAAGGAGGGCAAAATGTGCGCAGCGCAAGGAAATCAAGGGCTTTCCCTTGCAGAAAAGCAATTGGCGTTGTACACTATACGGTGAATAGTCTAAGGTGGGAGGGAAGACCATGGCGGAAAAATGGCGGTTCAACGGGTTCTATAACAAGGCCCAACTGACGCGCTGGCGGGAGCAGATTCCCGGCAGGGTCGCCTGCCGGCATTTTTCCGGCGCGCCCAGCGTGGCCCAGTGGACCACCCTCTCCTACGCGGCGGCCAGGCTTTGCCTGCCGGGGGTGCGCATCCTGCTGGCGGCCTGCGATGAATCCTTCTTCACGCCGGTTATTTTCAACTACGGCCGCATCAAGGGCGCCACCCGCTTTGCCGCCGTGATGGCGGACACCGCCGTGCCCCGGCATATGACGCACGCGGGCATCAGCGGGGAAGCCTTTGTTCTGGAGGCCGCCTCCTGCGGGGTGGCCACCTGCTGGGTATCCGGCACGTACCGCAAAAAGGAAAGCCCGGTGCACCTGTATCCGGGTGAAACGCTGGCCGCGGTAATCCCCCTGGGCCTTTTTGCCGAGCCGCCGCCGGGTGGGGTGCACCGCACCCGCAAGCCTTTGAAGTGGCTGATGGAAAACGGCGGGCAGGAGTGGCCGGAATACGGCCTGGCCGCGGCCCGCGCGG
This sequence comes from Bacillota bacterium, assembly GCA_023392755.1. Taxonomy (GTDB): domain Bacteria; phylum Bacillota; class Clostridia; order Christensenellales; family Aristaeellaceae; genus JAEWAH01. The sequence goes on along the minus strand of JAEWNM010000320.1, from coordinate 22,793 downwards.
TTTGGCATGCGCCCTCCGCCATGAACCGCCAGCCCTGGAAGCTGCGCTTGAGCAGCCAATCCCTGTCGCTGATGGGCGCGCCCAACAGCCTGGATACGGGCATCGCCCTTTTGCATATGGAGGCGGCACTTGCGGACAAAAACCGGCAGTGGATTTTGGATGCGGGCGGCAAGGCTCCCGCCGCCAGGGTGCTTTTTACCGCGCCGGAGGACGAAGCGTAAATCGGATAGGAGCAACGCATGCAGCCATACTTTCAAACCGGGCAGGCGGTGCTTGCGCCGCTGGCGGACAGGATGCGCCCGCGTACCCTTTCGGAGTTTCTGGGGCAAGGCCATCTCATAGGCCAAGGCCGGCTGCTGCGCCGGGCCATTGAGGCGGACCGCCTTACATCAAGCATATTTTACGGCCCGCCGGGCTGCGGCAAAACCACCCTGGCCTCCATTGTTGCCGGCGCCACAAAGGCCGCCTTCGTGCAGATGAACGCCGTCACCTCCGGCGTATCCGACGTGCGGGAGGTATTAAAGGCGGCCGGGGAACGGCAGACCCGTTCAGGCCAGGCCACGTATCTTTTGCTGGACGAATGCCACCGCTGGAGCAAGGCCCAGTCCGACAGCATCCTTCCCGCCATTGAGCGGGGGCTTATCCGCTTTATCGGCAGCACGACGGAAAACCCCATGATTGCCATGACGCCCGCCATTGTCAGCCGCTGCCGGGTGTTTCAATTCTTTCCATTGACAAAGGAAGATATCATCTCCGCCCTGCAGGCCGCCCTCACCGACCCGGACAGGGGCTTTGGCGGGCGGGCCTTGGAGGTGGCGCACGATGCGCTTGCCCACTGGGCCCAGGTGGCCGGCGGCGACGTGCGCGCGGCCCTCAACGCACTGGAGCTGGCCGTGCTGACCACCCCGGCGGACGCCGACGGCGTTTCGCATATTGATCTTGCCGTGGCGGAGGAGAGCATTCAAAAGCCCATGCTCCGCTGCGACGAAAGCCTGTATTACGACATGCTCAGCGCCTTTTGCAAAAGCCTTCGCGGCTCCGACAGCGACGCCGCTCTGGCCTGGTTCGCAAGGCTTGATTATGCCGGGGTGGACCCAAGGCTCATCGCGCGCCGCATCATCGCCCACGCCAGCGAGGATGTGGGGCTGGCCAATCCCATTGCCATGCTCCAGGCGGCGGCCGCCATGCAGGCGGTGCAGACCGTGGGCATGCCCGAAGCCAGGCTTCCCCTTAGCCAGGCCATTATCGCCGTCTGCGAAAGCCCAAAGTCCAACAGCGTCGTCATGGCCATTGACGCGGCCGCCGCCGATGCCGGAAAGGGCGGCTTTGGTCCGGTGCCCAGGCATTTGCGGGACACCCATTACAAGGGTTCCGACAGGCTTGGCAGCGGGGAGGGGTACAAATATCCCCACGATTATCCGGGCCATTATGTGAAGCAGGAATATATGCCCCCCGAGGTGCGGGGAAACGTTTACTATAAGCCCAGCGACCAGGGGCATGAGGAAAAAATTCGCATGGCCAAAGCGATGCGGGAGAAGGAAGGCAAGCCATGAAAAAGCAGGTGGACATCCGGAAAGCGGCCGTCTATTCCGTGGCCATCAACGGCATACAAATCGCTGCGGTGATGGCCATTGCCCTATACCTGCTATTCAGCCAGGAGCAGGTGCTGCATCAGGGCGCCATCCGCATTGGCGTGACGGTTGCCGCCCTGCTTGTTTCACTGGGTGCGGTGGTGGATATTCGCGATGCCCTGGGCACATCAAAGGCCATGGACCGCGTGCTGTCCATGGAGCGGTCCGTATCGGCGCTGGAGGAGCTGAACAACACGCTTCGTGGCCAGCGCCACGACTTTCTCAACCACCTGCAGGTGGTGTACAGCCTGATGGAAATGCGGGAATACAGGGAGGCACAGGATTATATCGAGCGGGTATACGGCGACATCCGCGCCGTCAGCCGTGCGCTGCGCACCGCCAACCCCGCCGTTAACGCGCTGCTCAAGGTGAAGCTGGCCGCCTGCGAAAAACAGGGGGTTAAAGTAGAACTTAACATCGCCAGCGCCTGGAAAAACCTCTCCATTCCCGGCTGGGAGATGTGCAAGGTGCTGGGCAACCTCATCGACAACGCGCTGGACGCTTTGAAGGGAACAAAAAATCCCCGCCTGACCATCATGCTTTCGGAGGATTTGAAAACCTTCCGCTTTGCCGTTGCCAACAACGGCCCCGATATACCGCCGCAGGATGTGGGCCGTATTTTTCAGGCGGGCGTCACCACCAAATCGGAGGGCCATGGCATGGGCCTTTTCATTGTGCGAAGCACCTTGCGGGATAGGGGTGGAGATATCGAAGCAAAAAGCGGCGGCGAGACTGTATTCTCCGGCTGGGTGCCCAAGGAAGCGTCTTCCGCAGATGCTCCCGCCGCGCCGTAATATCTATCAAATATGACGGAAAGTCAAAAAGAAATGTTGACAACTTAATAAAATTGTAATAATATAAGGGCGTGATTGGTAAAATAGAGGATGCGAATGCCTTTTTTGAAAAGTGCGAGCGAATTCCTGAACCGAGGGGTGGAAGCATGAAACATACGGGGAAGAACGCCCTTTTATGGAAGCGCGCAGTAGCCTTGGCGCTTGCTTTTTTTTGCGTGGCCAGCGCCTTGTCCTGGCCGCCGCGGACGGCGTTTGCGGCGGATGAGGTGTATGGCCGCGTGAATGCGGACAATGTAAAGGTGCGCAAAACAGCCTCCACCTCCTCCGACTGGTGGTTCAAGCTGCCCAAGGGCTGGACGTCCCAAATTCTCGATACGTCCACCAAGGGAGGGATTACCTGGTACAAGGTTCAGACCAATGGACCCACCCAGGGCACACGCACCTACATCGGCTATATCCACGGCGATTATTTTGCGCCCCTGCCGGCGGACGATCAGGCCAAATGGCTGAGTGAAAACAAGCCGCAGCCGGGCATCGGCGTGATAGGCGCGACACCTACGCCCGCGCCGCCGGCCACAGCCACCCCCGAGGGGATGACCCCATCGCCTACGCCCGAGGGAGCGACGCCCCCCCCGGCCGGTTCAAAACCCACGCCCATCCCCGATCCTTCCAACCTGGGGCGCATTAACAAAAGCGGTGTGAACTTCCGCATTAAGCCCAAGGACAAGGTAATCCGCAAGCTGGACAGCGGCGCTATGGTGGAGCTTTTGGAAATTCCCCAATACCTGACCGAAGACTATTGGTTCAAGGTCAAGCATGACGGGGATACGGGCTATATCCAGGCCCAGCTCATCACCATTTTGACCAAGCAGGAAGCGGAAGCCTACAGGAACCAGGCGACAGCCACCCCGGGTTCCTCATCGGATACGGTGCATGGCTATGTCAAGCTCAAGGACGACGGCATCAACCTGCGGGAGAGCCCCGGCGGCGGCATATTGACCCGCATCGACGGGCAGCCTGTGCTGGCCTATCTGCGGACACCCGTTGTCAAAAACAAGGTCACCTGGTATTACGTAAAGGCAAACGGGAAAAGCGGTTATGTGCACGGCGATTTCGTGACATTGACGGACGCCGCCGGAAATACCGCGCCCCCTGCTGCCACGCCTACGGCCGGGCCCACACAAACGCCGGCGCCCGAGACAGCGTACGGCTATGTCAAGCTCAAGGACGACGGCATCAACCTGCGGGAGACTCCTGGCGGCGGCATATTGACCCGCATTGACGGGGAGCCTGTGCTGGCCTACCTGAAGACACCCGTCGTAAAGAACAAGGTTACCTGGTACTATGTGAAGGCAAACGGCAAAAGCGGCTATGTGCACGGCGATTTCGTGACACTGACGGACGTTGCGGGAAATCCCACCGCGCCCTCCGCGACGGCAACCGTTACGCCCACGGCCACCCCCGCCGGCAGCGGCCAGGAAACCACCTATGGCTATATCAGGCTTGGCCAGGATAAGGTTAAGCTTCGTAAAACGCCCAACGGCGCAACCCTGTGCCTGGTATCCCAGGGCCAGGTGCTGCCCCTTACGGCGCAGGCGGCCCAGTCGGGCGCATACACCTGGTATCCGGTGCTCAATACCGACGGGCGCAAGGGCTATATCAGGGGCGACATGGCGTCACCCTGCGATCAAAACGGTGTCACAGCCCCGCCAACCGCCACGGCAACCCCCGCGCCCAACAATGCGGTAGGGTACGCCATGGTCTCAAAGCAATCGGTAAACCTGCGCAAAAGCATCGGCGGGGCCACCCTGCGGACGCTGGACAAGGACACCGTCTGGCCCATGGTTTCCGCCGCGGTGAAGAGCGGCTCCTACACTTGGTATCCGGTGGATGTGAACGGCACGAAGGGCTTCCTTCGCAGCGATGCCTCCTATCAGTTGGCCGATTTCCAGGTGCAGGCGTATTTGCGGGGCGAAGCGGTGCCAACACCGTCGCCCACGCCGTCGCCCACGCCCGGCCCCAGCACCTATCTGGTCGCCACCGACAAGGTGCACCTGCGCGAATCCACCACCAAGGAATCAACGGCCGTCTATACGGTGGAAGCGGGCACTGTGTTCAAGTTCACATCCTCCAGCACGGTGGGCGGCGTCCTGTGGTACAAGATTACCTATGAGGACGATACCCTGTGGGTGATGGGAAACTATGTGCGGGTAATGAATGCTGCCGAGTATGAAGCCTGGCTGGCTGCACAGCCTACACCTACCCCGTCGCCGTCGCCTACGCCCACCCCCCGCCCGGAGGATTTGAGCGACATGGCGGAAACGCGTGAAACCAATGTTCTGGTCAGGGCCACCGGCTCCGCCAGCGGCAAGCAGGTGTCGAAAGTATATGAAAAGGGCGTCATCGTAACCCTTACGGGCAGCAAAAACGACAGCGACGGCTACACATGGTATGGCGTGAAGCTTAAGTCCGGCACCACCGGCTTCATCCGCGGCGATATGCTGCGCATTTACACCAAGGATGAGAAAAAGGCGTACGAGGAAGCCAATAACCCCGGCAACAACGGCGGCCAGGAGGAGGCTACCTACGAAACGCTACGCAAGGGTTCCACAGGCGATGCGGTAAAAGCCCTTCAGACAAAGCTTAAGGAAAAGGGATTCTTCAGCGGCAGCATCAGCGGAACCTATGGTACCGACACGGTGGAGGCCGTAAAGGAATTCCAAAAATCCAAGAGCCTGACCGTGGACGGCATCGCCGGGTCTACCACCCAGCACGCGCTGTACGGCACGGTGCCCCCGGGCTCCGGCGATGAGGAATTGACCAATACCATTTACCCTGTGGAGAAAATCGATTGGTGGACAGGCGGGATCAATACCATCTGGGCCAGGGGCATGAACGTGAAGATTACCGATGTCAAGACCGGCATCACCTTCTGGGCCCGCCGCTGGGCCGGCGGCAACCATGTGGATGCCGAGCCGCTCACCGCTGCCGATACGCGCCGCATCTGCCGTATTTACGGCGTGAGCTCCGCACAGGCTATCGCCGATAAAAACCTATATCAGCGCAGGCCTCTGTGGGTTACCATCGGTACACGCACCTTTGCCGCATCCTTGTACGGCGTACCCCATAACTATCCCGATGGCGACACCATCGCCAACAACGATTACAAAGGCCAATTCTGCGTGCACTTTACCAACAGCAAAACGCACACCGGAGACCGGGTCGATCCCCTGCATACCGAGGCCATACAATACGCCTATGACCATGCAGCCCAAAGGAAATAAGATTTTAGCGGGAGGGCTTCCTTTGAAAAGGAAAGCCCTCCTGCGTCAGTGTATCAACAAAGTGGCAGTCGCCACTTTGTTGATTTTTTCCCTCGCTACACTGCAAAATGGCGATGCCATTTTGCGGCCGTTTGCTCGGGCAAGGAGAGAATTTCTTCGAAATTCCTTCGCAAACCACCGCGCATGTCGCTGGTTTGCGATCTAGAATCAGAGGGCTTCGGCCCTCCGATACCTCCCTGGCTTTTTGATGGTCTGCCCTCCCGCATTTTATGCCGTATGTATACTGATAAATCCAAAGGGGCTAACCCGGCTGGCCCAATTGCCGCCTCTGTTCGCTGCCGCCTGCGCGGCCTGTTTCGCCAGTCTCCTTCACACCTCCCATGCCCGCTTCAGACGGGTTCGGGATTGCATGGCCTTCGGCGGGGTGCGGGTTCATGGCCTCTGCAAGGCGGAGGTGCTGGGCGGACATGGCAAGAAACTCCCGGTTGGTAGGCTTGCCCCTGTCCGGGTCGATGGACAGGCCGAACAGCCTTTCCAGCGCCGCCATGTCTCCCCTGCTCCAGGTGGCTTCAATGGCGTGGCGTATGCACCGCTCCACCGCTGACGCGGTGGTTGCAAACCGCGCGGCGGCGACGGGGTAAAGCCGGGCGGTGAGCGCATCCAAAAGGGCGGGGGAGGGGATCACAAGGTCCAGCAAGAAGGCCAGATACGACCGGCCTTTTAATTTCTCCGGCATGCCCAACTCCTGAAAATGTGCGCGTATAAAATCGCTCCTTACGGAGGAAGCAAGCGAAGCCAGCGCACCCTGAAGCTTTCCCTCCGCACGGCGGATCGCCGGAAGCAGCAGACCAAAATCGGAGGATGCGGGCAGATGCTCATCCACGCATGGAACCGTACAGGCATCCTGGCTGGGGGAGGTCAGGAGGACAACCTTGGGCGGGCAGGGCAGGCCGGCATCCATAAGCGCGTTAAGAACCGCCGTTCCATCCAGCAGCGGCAGCACCTGATCCAGCACAAGCATGTCCGGAGCAAGGGCTTCAATCTCCAAAAGCGCGCGCCTTCCGTCCCCCAGGCAGGATACGGAACAATCGCTGCGCTCGCTTTCCAGCAGCTGCCGGAAAGTTTCCCGCCGGGCACCTTCCCGCATGGCCAGCAGAACCCGCATAAAAAGCCCCCTTTCCGACGGTTCTTTCGCCGGAGAGGGGGAATTTTCCTGCTCCTTTGGCTTGGGGTTTTCAATGAGGCCGGCCTTATTGTCAGGGGGTGCGCGGGAGGGCGCTTTGTGCTATGTCCCCTCGGCCTGCTTTAGCATCCACTCGATGTACAGGCCGTAGCCCTGAGTGGGGTCATTGACGTACACGTGGGTCACGGCTCCCACGATATGCCCGTTTTGTATGATGGGGCTGCCGCTCATGCCCTGCACAATGCCTCCGGTCTTGGCCAAAAGCTTAGGATCAGTGACCTTGATAACCATGGATTTGGGGGCCGGCGCCGTCTGCCGGTTGGTTTGCGTGATTTCCACCTGATATTCCTTCATGCCTTCCCCATCCACGCTGGAAAGGATGGCGGCCGGCCCCACGCGAACCGTGCCCATAAGCCCGATGGGCAATCCATTGGGGTACAGTTTGTTTTCCGGCGGCTTTTCCAGTTTGCCGTAAATGCCGTAGCCCGTGTTTTTGAGTATATTTCCCAGTGTGTTGTTCTCCCGGAGAAACGAGCCTTTCAATTCACCCGGCGTACCCTTTTTTCCCTTTTGCACATCCACCACGTCGGCATGCATCACCTGGCCCCGGCGCACCGAAAGGGGCTGGCCGGTATCCGCGTCGGTGATGGCATGGCCCAGCGCGCCGTACGCACCGGTGGCGGGATCGTAAAACGAAAGCGTGCCCACCCCGGCTGTGCTGTCGCGCACCCAGATGCCCAGACGGTAGCTGCCGCTGGCCTGGTCTCGCTTGGGGGTCAGCGATACCTCCATGGGCCGGTTGTCGCGCATCAACTGCACCAGCATGGGCTTGCCGGCGCCCTGGGCCACCAGCTGGCTCAAATGCGCGGCGCTTTCAATTTGCTGCCCGCCCAGCTGCTCCAGCACGTCGCCGGGCCGTATGCCCGCCAGCCGGGCCGGGCTGGCCCCGTTATCGCCGCCCAGGTCGCTGGTGCCCACCACCAGAACGCCCTTTGTTTGCAGCGCCACGCCAACCGCCTGCCCGCCGGGAAGGAGGATGTGCTCCGGCTCTACGGATACCTCCACCTTTTTAACCGGAAGGATGCCCAATAAGTCCAGGGAGAGAACCGCGCTGCCTTCCTTGTTCCCGGTCAGTTGCACATTGCTGGCTGCCCGGCCGTTCAGCGTTTCAGCCGTGGAGGAGAGAACGGAAACATCCCCTTCCTCCACACGGATGGAAAAGGGCAGCCCCAGCGATAATATCTGGCGGTGGCCTGCCGTGACGGACAGGCGGTCGGGCAGGTTCATCAGCGTCTGCGCCTGCGGGGTAAAATACCCGATGATGAGAAGCAAGGAAAGCAAAATACCAATTGCGTGCCGTGCCCGGGAGTGCTTTTGCCTGAATCGATGCGTGCGCATTTTGACGCCCCTTCTTTGCGTTGTTCAGCCATAACATGGGCACGGGGCGTCGAAAATATGCTGGGAAGGACAGACAAGGGCCGTCCTTCACGCCTTTACAAAACATGTTCCTTCCTGTAAAATGGCAGGGGAAATTGCAGAGATTGTGGGGAAATACAGCATGTTGTTGGGCGCTTTGGAAGCGGGCGGCACAAAGATGGTGCTGGCTGTGGGGGATGAAACGGGCCATATCGCCGATAAGGTCAGCATTCCCACCACCACGCCGGATGAAACCATGGCGGGCATCCTTGCCTATTTTCGAAAACACGATATCAAGGCCCTGGGTGTGGGCTGCTTCGGGCCGCTGGATTTGAAGCCTTCTTCCGCCACATACGGATATATCACCTCCACACCCAAGCTGAAGTGGCGCGATTTTCCGTTGGTGAAAACGCTGTCGGAAGGTCTTTGGGTTCCTGTGGCGCTGGATACGGACGTGAACGGAGCCGCCCTTGCGGAAAGCACAATCGGCGCGGCACGGGGGCTGTTAAGCTGCCTGTATGTGACGGTGGGCACGGGCATCGGCGGCGGGCTGGTGGTGGAAGGAAATCTGGTGCACGGCCTTCTGCATCCGGAATTTGGTCATATGCTGCTCAGGCCGCTGAAGGAGGATACATCCCCCGCGGGCTTTTGCCCATACCATGAAGGCTGCCTGGAGGGCCTGGCCAGCGGCCCGGCCATGGAAAAGCGCTGGGGCATGTCTGCCAGGGAGCTTGAGCCGGATCATCCCGCCTGGGCAATGGAGGCGCATTATCTGGCTCAGATGTGCGTGAACGCCATCGTTTCCTTTTCGCCGGAGAAAATCATACTGGGCGGCGGCGTTATGCAGCAGCAGCACCTGTTTCCCCTGATCCGCAGGGAAACGCTGCGGCTTCTGGGCGGCTATGTGCAGCATTCCGCCATTTTGAACGGTATGGAGGATTATATTGTGCCGCCGGGACTTAAAACGGAAAGCGGCATAAAAGGCGCGTTTTTGCTGGCAAAGCGGGCGCTGGACAGAAGGAGCGGCCTATGAATGTTCTGGTAATGGACGGTCAGGGCGGAGGCATCGGGCGGGCGCTGGTGGAAGGGTTGCGGCAGGCACTGCCGGAGCTTGCCATCACCGCTGTGGGCACCAATGCCGCGGCCACCGCCGCCATGCTGAAGGCCGGGGCCAGCCAGGCCGCCACGGGGGAAAACGCGGCGGTGTACAACATGAAAAACGCGGATGCTGTTTTGGGACCTATCGGCATTCTGGTGGCCAACGGTCTTTTGGGGGAGGTCACGCCCAGGATGGCCGCCGCCCTGGGGGAATGCGCCGCCTTGAAGATATTGGTTCCGGTGCACAAATGCCATGTGGAGATTGCCGGGCTGCCGGATGCGCCGGTGGGCCAACTCATTGCTTCAGCGGTGGAGAAGGTGCAAAGGCTGGCCCGGCAGGATAAGCAGGATGCCTGATATGCGCCCGTAGTCAGGGGCGATATCGATAGGGATCAATCGCGATGGCCTGCCGCTGTCATGGCCGGCAGGCAAATAGAGCGAAATCAAAAAAACGCGGCCATTTTTACGTATACAACAGCCCCTGTACGGCAAAGCCGTACAGGGGCTGCGGGTTTGGCGGAGCTTTTGCATCCGCTTTATTGAACGCCAGAAATGACCAGGAAACGCCGTGCGTACTTGGTGGGGCAGATCATGCGAATACCCTTGCCGACGGTATTCGAAGGACCTGTGTTACTGCTTTCCTCAGCCATCCCGGCACCAGCTCTCACAAGCCGGGGTTCTTCCCGAGCGTGGGCGCGGCGGCGGGCGCATTCAGCGCGGCCTGAAGGTCGACGGACTGGGATAGCTTGTCCAGAGCCCCTGTCTGGGTGCTGCTTGCTTTGTCTGCCTTCCGGGTTTTCTCGGAGGGCGCCGGAGCAGAGGCCGTGTTGTTGTCACCGGCGGACTCTTGCGAGGCGCTGGCAGTGGTCTTGGAGGTTGTCTTTTTCGTGGCCTTCACGTCATTGGCGAATACCTGCACCCAATAGGTGACGCCGTCGATTTCGACGGAGGCAACGCCCATTTTGGTGAACTTCTTGTTCAGAATGTTGGCCCGGTGGCCATCGGACTCCATCCAGTCGTCCACGACTTTTTCGGCGGAGTACTGTCCCTTGGCCAGGTTTTCACCGCGGTAAGAGGCAGAGACGCCTGCATCGGAGAAAGCGGTTTTCCAGGCTTCGCCGTTGGGGCGGGTATGGCTCCACTTTTCGGCGATCTCGGCGGCACGCAATTGGGCAACACGGTTGAGGTCATCGTTCATTTTAACGGTTTTCAAACCGGCGGCCTCGCGCTCCTGATTGATCAAGTCAAGGACATCGGAGGATTTGTCGGCCAAAGCACCTGCGAAGGTGGTAAAGAGAACAACCAGAACAAGAACCAGAGCGACCAATGCTTTTGCGGAACGGAACATGAAAATTCTCCCTTCGGAAACTGGCTGTCATGCGGCTTGCGCCGTTTAGACCCTTTAGCTTTGCGTCACGGGCTTTCGCCCGTTTTGCCTTTTTCGGAAACTGGCTGCCATGCGGTTTAAACCGTTTAGGCCCTATAGCTTTGCGTCACGGGCTTTCGCCCGTTTTGCCTTTGGTACGGCAGCTGGCGATCATGCGGCCTTGCGCCGTTTAGACCCTATAGCTTTGCGTCACGGGCTTTCGCCCGTTTTGCCCTTTGCGGGAACTGGCTACCGTGCGGCTTGCACCGTTTAGGCCCTATAGCTTTGCGTCGCATGCTTTCGCATGCTTTGCCTTTGGGAGGAATGAAATTCCCCAGAAATGGATCGGCAAGATAAAAAACGCTCGACGATTCAAGGTACTCTTGGCGAACCCCCCTTTTTCCGAGAAAGTCGATAGGAATGGGACAAATTTCCAATTCTGTTCCGACACTTCCCCACTACATATTAGTGCATCTTTGGAAAAAAGTCAACAATGTTTACCGTTTCGATGACAAAAGATGGACATTTCTGTTCTTATATGTTTGGATGTGCTCCGGCAAGGCACAAAAAAGCCGGGGAAAGGCTGTTTTTCAGCTTCCCCGGCTATATACAGGAATCATATGCAGTCCGGCAGGCATTCCTTCAGGCAGTATATGTATCGGGTAAAGAGGAGCATTGCGTTTCCCAAGGCCTTTTCACGGCTGCCGCCTACAGGCTTGAAGCCAAACTGCTGGTAATGAAAGCGGGCGCGCAGGTTGTCGCGCAAAACCCATACTTCCACATAGCTGGCGTCATGATCGGTCATTTCTTTTAAAAGGGAGTCGACCAGCGCCTGTATATCCGCAAGGGGAACGCCGGTCAGGCACTGCAGATCGAGTATTTCGCCCGAGGCCTGCCCCGGCAGGCGATAGGCGGAAAAGGCAACCAGGACATCATCCAAAATTAGGAGGGTTACCCGTACGGCGGGGTCGCCCAGCCAATTCAGGAAGGTATCGGAAAACGACTGGTCATCCTGAAGATTGCACAGCACGTCAAAGCCCTTGTATACCTGCTGGCAATATTCCCGGCGCAGCTTGAGCAAATCATTCATATCTTCCGGCACGGCCGGACGAATCACACGCACCGCCATACTCATATCAAACGGAGGCCGGCCTGGGCCTGCTCATCGTTATATTTGGAAAGCATTGTCTTGATGCGGTTGTAGGGGCTTAAAAGCTTGCTCAGGGACCTGTCATGGTTCAGCGTTGCAATGATGTAGGACAGGTATTTGCTCATATCCGCCTCAATGAACCATGGCGCGGCCATCAGTTCCGGCGTCCGGTAGGTAAGGTTGGTGGCAATCACCTTGGTGATGATGCCCTCCTGGTAGGCGGCGTTGAATTCTTTCAGGCCATTGGTAAAGAAGGCAAAGGTGGAGGCGGCAAAAATCCGGTTGGCTTTGCGCTTTTTCAGTTCCCTGGCAAGATCCAGTATGGATTCGCCGGAGGAGATAATGTCGTCCGCCACAAACACATCCTTGCCTTCTACGGAATCGCCAAGGTATTCGTGGGCAATAATGGGGTTGCGGCCATTCACGACACTTGTATAATCCCGGCGTTTGTAAAAGAGGCCCATGTCCACCCCCAGCACGGAGGAATAAAAGATGTTCCGGTCAATGGCGCCCTCGTCGGGGCTGACGATCATCATATGCTTTTTGTCGATGGTCAGGTCTTTTTCCTTACGCAGGAGCGCCTTGAAAATCTGGTAGGAGGGCATGACGCTTTCAAAGCCGTTGAGGGGGATGGCGTTGACGACACGGCTGTCGTGGGCATCAAAGGTAATGATGTTGGTGACACCCATGTGCTCCAGTTCCTGCAGGGCGATGGCGCAGTCCAGGCTTTCCCGGGAGGTGCGGCGGTGCTGGCGGCCTTCGTAGAGCATGGGCATGATGACGTTGATGCGCTTGGCCTTGCCGCCGATGGCGGCAATGATGCGTTTGAGGTCCTGGAAATGGTCGTCGGGGGACATGGGTACGTCGTTGCCGTACATTTTGTAGGTGCAGTTGTAAGCGCCCACATCGCAAAGGATGTAAATGTCATAGCCGCGCACGCTCTCCTTGAGCATGCCCTTTGCTTCGCCCGTGCCAAAACGCGGGCAGTAGGCTTTGATGAGGAAGTCGCCCCGGTCATACCCCGGCGCGGTGATCAGTTCCTGCTCCTCCTGCACCTCCTGGTGATCCCGCCACTTCATCAGCCATGCGTTTACCTTTTCTCCCAGGGCCTCCGTGCCCCGCATAGCTATCAGGCCCAGAGGTCCTGTGGGAACAGTAAGAAACGCATCCTTGTTCCAGTCACTCATGAAATCCGTCACACCATCATCCTCTTCCGCACACATTTTCGGACGGTGACATTATACCTTAAATTCCATACAGTGAGAAGGCCTTCCCGAAAAAGAACGGATAAATGTGCTTCCTGCCGAATTGTGACGGTAAGAATTATGAAAAACCGCCGAAAGGCAACGGATGGCCCCATATCATTGTATGTGTAGTTTCCAACATATTTATGCCCAGAATGGCACAATTTTATTTACTTCCCATAGCTTGTATGGTACAATGGCTCCACACCGCTGATGGGGAATAGTAGCCGTCTTGGCAGGCAAAGCGAGCCGGGGGAAGTGCGAGCCCGGTCCCGGACCAAGGCGGAGAATGGACCCCGGAGGGCGCACCGAAGGGCATTTGCCCCAGGCTGCGACGGAAGCCCGCCGTTATGTGGGCGGAAGGCGTATAAAGCGCCTTCACAGAGCGGGCGCTATACGCGCCAATAGGGGTGGCACCGCAGGCAACTGTCCCCAATACAAGGGGAACGGCTGCTATTTTTATGCCTGTTCAACAATAGCAAGGAGGCATACCGATGGAAAATTCCCTGCCCGTTCAGGAAAAAAAGCAGGTCATCTTTTCAGGCATCCAGCCCTCGGGTACGCTGACCCTGGGCAACTATATCGGCGCGCTGCGCAATTTCCGCGCACTGCAGCAGGATTATGACTGCCTGTACTGCGTGGTGGATATGCACGCCATCACCCTCCGGCAGGACCCGGCCCAGCTCCGCCGCCGCTGCAACGAGTTGATCGCAACGTATATTGCCTGCGGCCTGGACCCCGACAAAAACCTGATCTATTGCCAGAGCCATGTCAGCGCCCACGCGGAGCTGGGATGGGTGTTGAACTGCTTCACGTATATGGGCGAGCTGAACCGCATGACCCAGTTCAAGGATAAATCGGCAAAGCATGAGGAAAATATCAACGCGGGTCTTTACACGTATCCTGTGCTGATGGCGGCGGATATCCTGCTGTATCAGACGAACCTGGTGCCCGTGGGCGTGGATCAGAAGCAGCACCTGGAATTGTGCCGCGATATCGCCATCCGCTTCAACGGCGTGTATGGGGATGTGTTTACCATACCGGAACCGTCCATCCCCAAACTGGGCGGCAAGGTGATGAGCCTGCAGGAGCCCACAAGGAAGATGTCCAAATCCGATCCGGAGGACACGTATATCGCCATCCTCGACAAGCCCGATGTGATCCGCAAAAAGATACGCAGGGCGGTGACGGACAGCGAGGGGAGCATCCGCTACGACCTGGAGGAGAAGCCGGGCGTATCCAACCTGCTCAGCATACTGAGCGTGCTTGGCGGCAAAGAGATTACCGCTCTGGAAGCGGAGCTTGCCGGCCAGGGCTACGGCGCTTTGAAGGAGCGTACGGCGGAGGCCGTAATCGATACGCTTTTGCCTATCCAAAGGGAGTTTGAAAAGCTGATTGCCGACAAGGAGTATATACAGCAGGTGATGAACCGCAATGCGGAGCGTGCCCAGGCTCTGGCCCAAAAAACGCTTCGCAAGGTGTATAAAAAAATCGGCTTCGCCACGCGGTAAAGTGAATAGAGTGTCCGTCCTTCAAAAATAGAAAATCTTGCAAAAAACCGAATAGGCCGGCGCAGGGGGGTGCATACTGTAAGCAAAACAAGGAAAGGTGTGTGAAAACACATGGTGGATCGCATTTCCCTGCTGCTGGTGATCATCGGCGCCATCAACTGGGCTTTGGTTGGCATTTTTCAATTCGACCTGGTGGCGTACCTGTTTGGCGGGCAGGGGGCCACGGTCAGCCGCATCCTTTACACGGTCATCGGCGCGGCGGGCCTGTGGTGTATTTCTCTTTTGTTCAAGGACAGGGAGCGGGATCACGTGGAGAAGACGGAATAGCCGGGGGCTTCGCTCCTGTACCACGGCAAGGGGAGTTCATCCCTTTGGAATCCCTTTCATCGGGAAACAAATGTGCCTGCTCATTCCATACGAGACGTATATGGAAGGGGCAGGCTTTCGTCACGCGATTCGCTGGCCGTATGCCTTGCGCGGACTGCGTAAGGGTATACACGTGAATCGTGCGAAAATCGATGAAGTCCGGCCCGCGGGCCGGACTTCATCAAATCACTGTATCCACACGCTTGCCCCGTGGGGCTTGTCCACAGAACCTGCGATGTTGGTGGCATGGTCTGCGATGCGCTCCAGATTGGTGAGCATATCCAGGTAAAGCATGCCGTTGCGGGCGGGGCATTTGCGGTTTTTCAGCCGTTCCACATGGTGTTCCCGCAGCGCGGCGGTCAGGTCGTCCACAGCCTGTTCCTCATTTTCCACACCGGCCAGGATATCCGGATCGGTTAGCTGGTTGCAAAAAATGTGCAGTGATTGATCTACCATGTGGGAGATACGCAAATGCATGTCGGCAAGCTCCTGCTCGGCCTTGGCCGAGAATTTTACCTTCTCCTCCACCCGCTTCTGGGCGGCCTCCAGGATGTTGATGCTGTGATCGCCGATGCGCTCCAGGTCGTTGATGACGTGGAACAATGTGCCAACCAGATGCAAATCCCGGTCATCCAGGTCCAGCGCCTTGACTTCCACCAGGTTGGTGGTGATTTCCTGGTTCAGGTAATCAAGCACGTCTTCCGTATCGTTCACCTGCCGGATAACGGTCAAATCCTCATCCAGAAAGCAGCGCATGGCGGCTTTGAAGTTGCGGTCGGCCAATTCGCCCATGCGGCAGACTTCCTTGAACAGCTGGCTGACGGCGATGGGGGGCGTAGCCAGCAGACGGACGTCGAAATGGGTCATCCGCATAGCTTCCCTGGGTTCGTCCACACCCCGCACAACGACCCAGGACAGCCTTTCCAGCACCTTTGCCAAGGGCAGGAGAACAATGGTAGTGCCGATGTTGAAGGCTACATGGGTCAATGCGATTTGAAGGCGAATATTGTTGGGTGCCAGGGCGGTGACCCAGCCGGCCACCGGCAGCAAAAGCGCCAGCGTTATGAACAGGGCCGTGCCCAGCACATTGAACAGCAGGTGCACCACCGCCGCGCGCTTTGCGGTATGGCTGGTGCCGGCGGAGGCGATGAGTGCCGTGACGCAGGTGCCAATGTTCTGGCCAAACAGTATGAAGATGGCCCCATCCATGCCAATAAGCCCCTGACCCGCCAATACCTGCAAGATACCCACCGAGGCGGAGCTGGATTGGATGATGGCCGTGATGCCGGCACCCACAAGCACGCCCAGGACCGGGTTGCTGAAGCTGGTCATCAATACATGGATGGGCTCCCAGTCCCTAAGCGGGACCATAGCCGCGGACATGGTATTCATGCCGATGAACAAAATGCCAAGGCCCATCAGTATGTTGCCCGTTTGGCGAATCTTTTCCTTGCGGCCCGCGAATATCAATACCATGCCGATGCTGGCAAAAATAACGCCGAAGTCAAGCTTCACGGACAGCATAAGCGATGTGACCGTGGTGCCGATGTTTGCGCCCATGATGACGCCGATGGCCTGGCCCAAAGAAAGAAGGCCGGCATTGACAAAGCCCACCACCATCACCGTGGTTGCGCTGGAGCTTTGAATGACGGCCGTTACACCAATACCCACCAATACAGCCAGCAGGCGGTTGCTTGTCAATGCGTTCAGCAGGCGCTGAAGGCCTTTTCCGGCGGCCCGCTCCAGCCCCTCGCCCATCATCTTCATGCCAAATAAAAACAAACCCAGCCCACCGAATAACGTACAGACGTCCATCCATCCCATGCGCATTCCTCCTGTGCATGTGGGCGCGTTCGCCCTCTTTACGCGCCAATTTTACATTTTTCCACAACGTCTATAGCGTATCATGAAGCAATGAGCTTTGTAAAGTTTTTTCCCACATCCTGCTTTCCTGTTTCTTGCTTATTCATACACCGCCCTTGGGCCGCCCGTATAAGGCAGGCGGGAATAGGCCAGCACCAGGTTGGCCTGCCCGATCCTTTGCAGCGCCATGCGAAGCGGTACCGCTACGGGCCTTATGTGCATGCCCACCAGCGTGTCGCCGATATCGATGGCCGCGTCCGCCTGAACCGACAGGGCCAGAGCGGGTTGGGACAAAAGGCCCCAGGCCGCCGCGGGAACGCTGCCGCCCGCTTTGGGCTTGGGGATGGCGTGTACCTGGGTAAGGCCGCGCCTTTGCAGTTCATGAAGCTCCATGACAAGAGCGCGGTTCAAATGCTCGCAGCATTGAAAGGCCGGGACAAGCGCGTTTTCCCGGCACGCATCCCGCATGGCCCTGGCGATATGTTCGCCAAGCTCCGGAACGCTGCCTTTGCCGATATGCTCGCCCATCACTTCACTGGTGGAGCAGCCCAGCACCACCATGGCCCCGTCAAAAAGGCGGCCCTGGTGCTTTAAAAACGCGACGGCCTCCGATATGCCTGCTGTGATTTCCTCGTACATAGCTATTCCTCCCGGGTGGTAAATGCGTACATGCCGATAGCAGCCGCCACCGACAGGTTCAAAGAATCGATTCTCATGCTGTGGGGGATGCGCACCGCCTGGCCCAGCCCGGAAAACGACGGGGGAAGGCCGCTGCCTTCGTTGCCGAACACCAGCGCAAAGGGCGTATTCGGGCTTTGGGCCGCCTTGTTAAGGGGGCACGAGCCATCCAGCATAAAAGGGTACAGTGCATGGCGCGGATACGCGCCGCGATACGCCTCAAACGTATCGAACTGGGCCACCTCCATGGAAAACAGCGCGCCCATGCTGGCCCGCAGCACCTTGGGATCAAATACGTCGGCCGCCGGACGGATGATGGCAAGGCTTGTCATTTGAAAACCCAGCGCCGTGCGCAATATGGTGCCAAGGTTGCCGGCGTCGGAGGGGTGGTAAAGCACCACGTGAGGCATGTCCATGGCCAGGCTTCCCTGAAACTTTTCAAATACCACGGCGGCGTAGCAGTTTTCCTTGCCGGAAATGCGGGCAAGCGCCCTGTCCGCTTCCTCCACCCGTATCTTCTGCTCCCCGCAAAGCGCGATGAGCTCGCGCACACCTTCGTTTTTCCCGCCCTGGCTGTGCAAAAGCAGCCGCCGGGCAGCCCCCGGCCTGTTTTTCAAGCATTCCAGGGAAGGGAATACCCCCGGTGCATAGGAATAGGAAAGGTCGCTGTGATAGGCCTCCAGGCTTGGCATTTGCCGTCTCCTTTCCGGCGGGTTACTCGCCCTGATGCTGCTCTTCCGGTACTTTGGGCGAACCGGCAGCCTCCTTGACCCTGCGCTTGAAGGTAAGCTTCAGCCGGGGCGGGGCGGGAGGGATGTCTGTACCGCTGTCCGCATGAAGCACAACCTTCAAAAGGTTCAAAAGAACAGGGCCCAGCAGCAGCCCGAGCACGTTGCCTGTAATCTGAAGGCCCGCGAACATGGCCATCATGGTTGCCAGGGGGTACAGGCCCAGGCTTTTGCCAACAATCCGGGGCTCCGCCACCTGACGTGTAACCACCACGGCTACGTACAAAAGCGCCATGCCGATGCCCGTGGCCGTATCGCCGGTCACAAAGCCGATCAGCGACCAGGGGATAAGGAAAAGCCCCGCGCCAAGAACGGGCAGCGCATCCGCCAGGCCGATCAAAAGGCCCAGCAGCAGCCCATATGGTTTTTGCTGTATCATCAGGCCGGCCAGCACGACAACGGTAATCAGCAGGGAGACCAGCAGCTGTGCCCTGATCTGTCCGAACAATGCCTTGAAAATATCGCGTTTGAGAAGCAGGCTTTTTCGCACCATTCCGGCCGGGAAGGTTCTGTGGAAAAAGGCGAAGATACGCTCACGGTCGCTGCTCAGATAATAGGTACCCATAATGGTCAATACCACCGACAGCAGCACCGTGGGCACGGAAGTGGCCGTTGTCCATGCCCCCGCCGCCACCGTGCGAGCCAGGGGATTCAGGGCATTCTGCGCTTCCTTCAAAAGGCTGTCGACGATCTCCATCAGGTTTTCCGGCAGCATGTCCGCGTATTGCTGGCTCAATTCCGCCACCCAGAGCGTAATTTGATTGCTCAGCCATTGCAACAGGTTGGGCGTGGCCTTGGCCAGGGAGACGGCCTCGTGAATCAGGCGGCCGGCAAGGGCGCGCAATCCCAGGCCCAGCAGGCCGAATACAAGCACCATGCCCAATATGGTGGCCAGGCGGTTTCCGATGCGTATTTTGGCAAATGCCCTGCGCAAAACCCTGACCAGGGGCTCCATGAGCATGGCGAACAGCAGCGCAATCACAAACGGCCAGCACAGCGGAAAAAGCTTCACCGCCACATAACAGATGCCCAGCACCAGCGCTATCAGCACCAGCCGCCGGGGAATATCGTTCAGCTTCATGTTCCAGTTGCGAAGTCGTTTCAAAAAATCTTCCATCATATCCCTCCCTTGGAATATCCCTAGCAAGTATACCATGCCGGGCCGCTTTTGTCATGGGAAAGCCGCGCAACAGCCCGCACCGGGCTGGCTTCCGCTTCAATCCGCAAGGGGAAAGCCGCCACATCAAAGGGGTGGGTCAAGGCGTCAAGGCCGCGCAAATTCTCCACAATGGGGATGCCCGCGGCCAAAAGCAGCTTGTGCACCGGGAAAGGCGGATAATCCGGGGAGGGAATATCCATCCCCAGAAAGGCGATCTTCTCCATTGCAAGCCAGTTGGCCATCTCCACCGATACATAGGGATGATCCCGGTAATAGCTTTCCGTGCCATAGGCCTTGTCCATTCCGGTATACAGCAAAACAGCCCTGCCGCAAAGGGAGCCCTTCGGCATGATAGGCGGCTGTATCTCCCGCCGGGCCCTTGCGTCAAGCAGAACGCCAGGAGCGAAGCAGCGAGAAAGCATCATGGTCTCCATGCCCGGCGCGTCAGGCAGCAGGTGCTGCGGCGCATCCATATGGGTGCCGGCGTGCAGCCCGGTATGAAGCGTGAAGGCGGTGTAGAAGTCGTTTTCCAGCCATTTTTCCTGTATAAGACGCGTTTGGCTGTCACCGGGATAAACGGGCATCCCGTCCTTTATCGGCCAGCTCAAGTCCACCCACATGGTTTTCCCTCCCTTTCCCATAGTATACCTGCTTTATGCGCCCTGGGCTACGGTTATTTGTATCTTCCTTGGGAATATGGTATGATGCATCTGACCGGAAAGGAGCGTACACATGGCGGAAAAGCTTATCAGTATCATTAAAAAGCCCAGGGAGCTGATTGGCGGGGCGCTCCAGGCGCTGAAGGGGCCGGATGTGCAAAAGTTGGTGGAAAGCTTCACCAGCGAAATGACGGTAGTAGCCGAAGGGCTGTATGACGACCAGATGCGCCTCCGCAAGGAAGTGGAGGAATTGTCCGCCCGGCAGTCAGCCCTTTCCCAGCAGTTGCTGGACGGCAGGGAAGACCTGAAAATCCGGTTGGAGCAGTCCCACAAAGAGATGTCAGCCCGCTTGGCCGAGCTTCAAAAACGGCTGCAGGCGCTGGAGGCAAGGCAGGGCAAACAGGGGAAAAAGAACGGAGTTCTTTCCCAAGTCACGGTGCTGGCCGCCATTGTGGCGGGGGCATGGATTATTGTGACACTGCTTAACCTGCTGAAATAAGTAAACGCACAAAGGAGGGCTTTGCGTGCGTTCCTATGACGAGATCGTAAAGGATTATCAAAAGCGGCAGCGTGATACGCTGATCGATTCATTGGCTGTGAGCCTGACTTATATGGACGAGATTTGCGTACAGGCGGGTATACTGGATGACGCGGGCATACTGGACGATCTGCTGGGCGGCGCCTGCGCCGCGCTGCCTTTTGTGTTCATTGCCGTAACCGAGCAGGCCAAGGTTCTTTTGCGGCGCAAGCCTGTGAAGACGGGGTTGAAGGATGCCGCCTACCGTATGGCCAAGTCGGGTGCGGCCATGGGCTTGGGCGCCTGCGTGGCGGGCGCCGCCGGGATAGCCGCCGCCGTACCCGTAACCATCGGCGTGCGGGCGTTGTTTGACCGGCTGCGAACGAGGCTGCTTACCGGGCGGCGGGTGGTGACGCGCACCCAAAGGCTGCGGGAGATTAGCGGGGAAATGGTTCCGCCTATCGTGATCCGCGATCAGCCCCTTTTGACAGAGGGCACGCGTGCACTTCCCCCGCGGGAATAGAAAGGCTCAATCCAATAGCGCCAGAAGCGCTTCCGGCCTTTGGATGAGATGGCGGGCGCGGTGTGCCACAAGCTCCTCCCTTTGCCGAAAGCCCCACAACGCGCCTACCGGAACCATGCCCGACGCATTGGCGCAGGCCATGTCCACCCCGGTGTCGCCCACATACAAAAAATCCTTGGGGGGTATATCAAGCTCCCCGGCAATCATAAGCGCGCCGGCGGGATCAGGCTTCACCGGCACGCTTTCCTGTTGGCCTCGTACGGCTGCAAAGCGTATATTTGGAAAGTAGCAGGCCGTAACGCGCTGCGTATCCTTGTGCGGCTTGTTGGAAAAAATGCATAACGGCAAGCCGAGGCGCTCAAGCGATGCCAGCATGTCCGCAATGCCGTCGTAGGGCCGCGTCCTGTTCCGGCATCCCGCCGCGTAATATGTTTGATAGGCATGCAAAACCGCGGGCACGGCATTTTCCCGAAACCCTGTGGCCCGCTGCGCCAGGGTTTTCACACCGTCGCCCACAAAATAGCGGTATGCGTCAAGCGGGTGCTCCGGCAGCCCGTTTTCCAAAAGCGCCCGGTTCATGCTGTCGGCAATATCCTCCAGCGTATCCAAAAGCGTGCCGTCCAAATCGAACAATACGGCCCGCGCGGCCATAGCCCCACCTTCCTTCCAAGACCCGGCCATTGTACCACAGGCGGGAAAAGCATGCAATCTCGTGTTTGGGGCATAATAAAGCCATCAGCAGGAAAAGGATGGCGAAATTCGATGCAGTCAAACAGGCGGGACAGCCAGAAAAAGAAAGAAGGGAAGGCGCTTCCCATCAACCGGCAGATGTTTTGGGGCGCGGCCGCGCTGGTGGCCGCCGCCGTGCTGCTTATTATCGGGCTGTATCCACGCAATGCCGTAGCGCCTGATCTAACGGATACCCCGCCGCCGGAGAGCGCGGCGGACATGGCGGGAACGCAGCCTTCCACAATGGTGGAGGCGGGGTGCGAGCTGATTCAGCAGATGACCTACAGCCGATGCGGCCACGAGTTGACGCGGCGCACGCCGCTGCCCCAGGAGCTTGTGGGCAAGACGCGCCAGGAGGTGGAGGCCGCCTATGAAGGCTGGCAGGTGACGGAGTTTTTGCCCAGGCGTGTTACCATGGCCAGGCTCTTTCCGCTGTACTGCGCCCGGCATGTGGTGCTGATGCCGGATGAAACGGGTGTTTTGGGCGTGTTTGAGAACAGGTACGGCGATGCCATGGCTTTTGTGCAGTCGCTGCAGACGAGCATGGATACGCTCCCCGAAGCCATTCAGGAGGAAGTCCGCCTGGGTAAGGGCTTTGACACGCTGGAGGAGCTGGAGCAATGGCTGGAAAACGTGGAGAGCTAAGGGCGATATTCCGGTACGCAGCATAAAGCCATGTCAGAAGCCTTCAAAAAACCCAGGGAGGTATCGGAGGGCCGAGATCCATCTGGCTCAATCGGCGCGCTGCTGCACTTCCGTTTGCATCGCTTGTTTCGCCAGCCTCCTCCGCCTCGCTTCACCCGCCACAGGCGGTGCTTCGGCTACGGAGCCTCC